>JAUWJN010000177.1 GCA_030607655.1 bacterium | reverse complement strand
GGTTGACGGGGACGATCATGCTGTCCTGGGGCAGGCGCTGCAGCCGGCTGGCCGCGATGTCTACGGCAAAGACCGGTCGCGCCCCGGCCAGGTGGCAGCAGCGCACAGTCAAGTGGCCGAGAAGCCCTAGCCCAAAGACGACCACGGCTTCGCCCCACTGCACCTGCCCCCGGCGCACCCCGTTCATCACGATCTCCGCGATGGCGAAGAAAGCGGCGGGTTCGTCAGCGATGTCACGATGGATGACGCGGGCAGAGTCGGCTGGCATACAGACGAACCGCGCGTGGGGACCGGGGGTGGCGACCCGCCGCCCGACCCAGTCCTCGCTGACCTCCGGTCCGACCGCGCTGACCTCCCCAATGTTGTCGTATCCCGGCACAAAGGGGAACTTCCCATAGCGCGACCAGGCAGAATCCGGGGGGTACTTACCATTGAGGATGGTGAGTTCGGTACCGGTGCTGATGAGAGTGACGCGGGTCCTGATCAACAGTTCGCCTTTTGCCGCGGTCGGCTCCTCGCGTTCTTCGATGACGACCTGGCGCGGCTGAGTGAAAACGACAGTCGGATTGCTATCCATCTCGGTTACCTCCTTGTGGGTGGTGTGACCTGGGGGTGAGTTGGTTTATCGCCGCCGCAGGAAGGCGGGGATGTCAATGTCGTCCTCGTCGTAGGTGGGGAGTTCCTCGGCAAAGGGGGATGTACCGGAGGAAGTCGGCTCAGGGGCTTCCTCTTCGGTCGTCGTCACCCGGCGCCGGGGTCGTATGGGGCGGGGCTGGTCAAATCCGGTGGCCAATATAGTCAGCCGAATCTGCCCCTCCATCTGCTCGTCAATGACCGCACCCAGGGTCAAGTCAGCTTGCTCGCCTTCGCCCTGGGCGGCTTCCTGGACCATTTGGGCCACCTGGTGGATTTCCTTCAATGATAGGTCAGGGCCGCCGGTAACATTCAGCAGTATTGCGCGGGCACCCTCAATATCTGTCTCCAGTAACGGGCTGGTGATAGCGCTCTGGGCGGCCTCGGCGGCCCGGTCATCTCCCGACGCCTCCCCGATACTCATCATCGCCGAGCCGGCATCTTTCATTACCGTGCGCACATCAGCAAAATCCAGGTTTATCAAGCCGGGTATGACAATGACCTCACTAATGCCTTTCACCCCGTGATGGAGGATAGTATCAGCCAGCGCGAAAGCTTCCTGGAGGGTGAGGTCCTCATCAGTAAGCTGAAGCAGTTGGTCGTTAGGTATTACAATCAGGGTATCAACCTGCTCTTTGAGGCGCTTGAGGCCCTCCTCGGCGATTTCGGCGCGCCGGTGGCCTTCAACAGCAAAGGGCTTGGTTACTACTCCTACGGTCAAAGCACCCAGTTCGCGCGAAAGCTCGGCGATGATAGGGCTGGCACCGGTGCCAGTGCCGCCACCCATACCACAGGTAATAAAGACCATGTCCGAGCCATCCAGAGCCATCATCAGCTCTTGGCGGCTCTCCTCACCCGCCTGGCGGCCGATATCCGGATTGCCGCCCGTACCCAGGCCCCGGGTGATATTCTCGCCGATTTGCAGCTTTTTGTCAGCCGCCGATAGCTCCAATACCTGAAGATCGGTATTGACTGCGAGGTATTCCACCCCCATCAAACCGGCTTCAATCATCCGGTCTACGGCGTTAGAGCCTCCGCCTCCGGCACCAATGACTCGTATTTTCGCATACTCTTCGAGGTTTGGCCTTAGCATGACTGATGATTCCTCCCTTTCAGTCCTTTTCGCCACCAATCACAAGAATCCTTCCTGATGTCGATGTTTTATTTTACCGCCTGGGTTCTGTCAATCAACTTCGGCGATTCTATTCAGTGTTATTCGCCTCATCGGCTACGGCGACCTTCACCTGCGCCGGTTGCAGTACGCGCTCGTGCAGACGGTAGCCCTGGCGTAGTTGCGCGATAACCATTCCCGCCGCCGGATCCCCCGGTTCGACCGGCTGGCGCTCGGCGGCCTGGTGAAGGTCAGGATTAAAATTCTCACCGGCCGCTTCAATTGGTTCCAGGCCAAATTGTCCGAGAACGTCCATAAGCTGCTGGTAGACCATGCGTATGCCCGCGGTCAACTGGTCGGCTGGTTCGTCCGCCGCGCCCGCCGACTGCAAGGCCAGTTCAAAGTGATCCAGCACGGGCAACAATGCGGTGAGCAGACTCTCATTAGCATACTGCATCTGCTGGGCCTGCTGCTGCGCCACTCGGCGCTTATAGTTTCTTAGTTCCGCTACCGCTCGCAGGTACAAATCATGTTCCTGCTCATATTCTTTCTGCACCTGGGCTAGCTGTTCCTGCAATTGCTCCACGGTCGGCTCAGCTTCCGCACTCTCCTCCCCGGTAACATCAGCCCCCGTTTGCTGGTCAGCACCGAGTGCGTCGCCTTCCAGTAATTTTTCAGGTTCTTCTGCTTCTAGGAATAGTTTATCGTCATCGGAATTACGACTATCACTCATGCTTTCGTTGCACCTTTTCTGTTGGCCTTGTCTTTCTGTCGTCTGTTGTCGGTCGAGACACTTACCGATTGGCAGGCGGGGCCGCAGTATATAAAGGTGGGCTTCAGTTCATTGACTGGCTGAGGAGCTGGCCGGCATGGTCGGCGATGCAGGACACGGCTGACATCATCTGGTCGTAGGGCATCCGCATCGGTCCCAATACTCCTACTGTGCCGCTGGCGCTGGGATAGGGTGATGGAACACCGAACCGCTTGGCGACCAGGCTGCAATCGGCTAACGCGACGCTGCCGTGCTCGGAACCGATGACCACGGTTACCTCGGAGGCGTCGCCTATTCCCTGTAGCATCCGGTGCACGGCAGCCTCTTCAGCCAACGTCTCCATGATGACCCGCAGCCGCTCGGGGTGCTGAAACTCAGGACAGCTAAGCATGTTGGCCATCCCGTCCACATAGACTTGGCCTCGCCAGGCGCTGGTCAGGCCCGTGGCTATGGACTGCAGCAAAGAGGCGGGGGCCGAAATATCTTCCGGCTGAGGGAGTTTCCCCGCCAGGCCAAGGTCGGTAACCTTGGTTCCCGCTAGTTGCATGGCTAGTGCCTGGTCCAGCTCGCGAATATGCTCCGCCGTCAGAGGCTGAGATGATTTTACCACTAGCTCCCGGCGGGAGCCATCGGAGCAGGCACAGGTGATGCGAATGGTCCGAGCGCTGATGGGGGTGGCGTGCACCTCCGTGAAACTCGGCGAAGGGGCACTGCCCATCTCCATCAGGGCCGGCTGCTGAGTGAGTTGGGACAAGATTCTGGTAGTAGTGCGCAGAATAGTATCCATATCAGTGGTTATGCGTCGATATTGACTGCGCACCCAGCTTAACTGGGATATGGGCGGCAAGGAAGTTGCCCCCAACTGGTTAATGTAGGAGCGGTAGGCTTTCTCCTCGGGAATCCGACCCGCCGAGGTATGAGGCTGGCTGAGGTAGCCCTGCTCAGTCAATCGGCCCATCTCATTACGAATGGTGGCGCTGCTGGCCGGCAATCCATATTTCTTCTGAACCGTTATTGAGCCCACGGGGGCCGCGGTTTGGATATACTCCTGTACTACGGCTGACAGAACCTGCTGCTGGCGCCGGGTCAGTTCCCTACGTGCCTGGGCCATCATCGCATCCTACTCCTCCGGCAAAGCTATCAAACCGCTGCCAATCTGCTAGCTACCTTGAGAATATCATCATTGGGAAGTATTGTCAAGATTGGATTGTACGGGCACCGATGCCGCCGAGGAGGATAACCGCCGGCGGGTTGGGAACTATACTATTACAGACAATGACTATTCACGAGTTCCAGCAGCTTATTGAGCGTATCTATTACGAACGGGACAGCGGCCGGGGCCTGCCGGCGACCTTTATGTGGTTCACCGAGGAGGTGGGGGAACTGGCCCAGGCACTGCGCGAGGCAGATAAGCAGCAGCTAGCCGAGGAGTTCGGTGATGTATTGGCGTGGCTCTGCACGATGGCTTCCATCGCCGGCATAGATCTCCAGCAGGCGGCGGTCAACAAATATGCCCAGGGCTGTCCCAAGTGCCACCAGACGCCCTGTATCTGCCCGGAGCCTGGCCTGCGTTAGGCAAGGCAATTGTACGGGTCTTACGTTCGCAGTAACAAGTACGAGCATAAATGGTGTAGTAATCAATGAACATATTACAGAGAACCGTCCTGCTGGTTGTACTGATAGCGGGTTTGGCGGCGGCCGTATGGGTGGGAACGCTGCGCGTGTTGAGCGAGCGGGCCAATGATACTTTAGCCGTAGCGATTGACTATAATGATGTGCTCCGCGCCGCCAGCCTGGTGGGAAAGACGCCCCAGGCTTTCCTCATGGATTTGAAGGCTACGGGCATTACCCACGTTGCCATCACCGAGGTGAGCTTGGGTGAACTCGCCGATACTAACAAGTTGCTGAGTGCAACTAAGGCGACCATTATTCCGGTCATTTCGCTATCCGTGACCGCGCGCCAGCGGATTATTGAACAGGCCGAGGCTAAGTTGCCTCCCTTAGGTGCTGAAAGCTACCAGAGGTATGGTCAGCTTCGGGCTAGTTCCCTCCACCTTCGCGATCTGGGCATCGGCTACGATGAAGCCGTGGAAGTTGTAAAGGCGGCCGGTCTGAGAATCATTGCGCGGCCGCGGCCGGACTTTGTGGGCACGCCGCGGGCGGTAGATGCCTCAATAAAGGCGGCTGCCGATATTGGTGCCGAGGGCGTGGTGTTTGCCGGCGCGGAAGTGTTGGGTTACCAGGGACTGCTGGAATACGTGGCTGAAAGAATGCAGGCGGCGGGCCTGCGATTTGGGTACATTGAGCTGGCGGCGCAGGACGGCGAGCAGGCACTTGCTCGTTATCTGAATTATGAAATCATTCGTGTTCATAGTATCAGTGAGCAGGAGCTGATTCATCTGAGTCCGCCCCGCGCTATTGACCGCTTCAGTCTGGCCGTGCGGGAACGTAAGGTGCGTTTGTGCTACGTGCGTCTATTCTTCACGCAAGGTGACCCACTGGCCGCCAATGTTGACTACTTGCAGGGACTGACTGACCGCCTGAGAGATGATGGCTTCAAGCTGGGCACGCCCCAGCCGTTGGAACCCGTTGCTACTCCCGATTGGGCGCTAGTGCTGATATTTGCGGCTATCGGCGCGGCCTTTATGTGGCTGATTCAGCCAATTATGGGTCTGTCCCCAGTGGCCTTCTGGATTGTCACCGGCCTGGTGCTCGCCGACGCCGGGGCGGAAGGGCTGGGCGGATGGCACATTTCCCGGCAGCTCGCCGCCCTCTTCGCCGCTCTAATATTTCCCATCTGGGCGTTGCTCACCACTCACTTGCGTGGGCAGACCGCCCGCCACCCACTACTCAGTGGGGCAGTTGCCTTCCTGCGTATTTGTGCTATCACTGCCGCCGGGGGCCTGTTGGTGGCTGGTTGCCTGACCGATAGCTCGTACTTGATGAACATACAGCAATTCCGGGGAGTTAAGGTAGCCCAGTTATTGCCGCTACTCGTAATCGGTGTGGTTTTCGCGGCCCGGTCAATGCGCAGCTACTGGGAAGTGCGCACCGAACTGGGCGAGGGTAGGGAAGAGGGACCGGCTCTGCAGGCGGGGCTGAGCGAAGCCCTGGGCTCTATGGTACGATACTGGCACGCGGCGGCAGTCATTTTGGGTTTGGCGGTAGTAGCTGTGCTGCTCCTGCGCTCGGGGAATGAGCCGGGCCTGGGAATATCAGGTGTGGAGATAAAGGTTCGCACCCTGTTGGACCGACTGCTGCTGGTCAGACCCCGGAGCAAGGAGATATTCTTCGCCCATCCGCTGATGATAGTTTCGCTAGTACTGCTGGCCGCCGGTCTCCGGCGTGGTCTGTGGATTGGGCTGACCCTGGGCAGTATTGGCCAGGTCTCGATAATGAATACCTTCTGCCATCTGCACACTCCGCTACTCGTCTCCCTATTGCGGGTGGGGCATGGCGTTTGGTTAGGAGTCATCGCCGGCT
>JAUWJN010000180.1 GCA_030607655.1 bacterium | reverse complement strand
TTTTATTCTTATAAGGATAGTGCGACTGAAGCACCCGCCCTGGGATCGGGGCTTACGGGCTGGCGAGTAAAAAATCAGACTCCATAATCAGAGGAGGCCAGCAGATGAGTAACAACATTAGGTGGATTACTATTGCTGTGGGATTGCTGATGGTGGCGACGATGCCGGCGGTGGCCCTGCCGCGGGCCACTGATCGGGGCGAAATGAAGGTAAGCGAGGCCCGTGACCAAATCGTCGTGGCGGCCTACGAATGGGTGGCACGTCACGATAAGAGCGCTGGCGGGTGCTTGGGCAGCGTCTATCTGAAAGAAGTGGACCGGGAGCTACTCGGTGGCCTAGCCGGAGCGCGGGTAAATCAGTGGTTTGAGAAGTTTGATCGCTCGGTAAGCACTGAAATCGCGACTCCGGATGCGCGTACGGTGGTAATCACCGTGAAAGGCTATTTGTGCTACGTGGAGGGCACGGCTTCACCTATCGCCTTGACTCACCTCTACAAGTATCGCCGCGAGTATTTAAGGCACGAAGTAACTCTCTCGGTGGAGGAGCCAGTGGCCGGCGTTACCGAAGTGATACCCTTTGAGATGGTGGGGGCGGGGTTTACCAGGTTCGCAGCCCGTGACAGTTTCGAGCACGACCTCCATAGCTGGAGGAGGGGGGGGACAGCGCACTACGGTACGGTATCAACCATTGATGGCGTGGTCTGGGAGGAGACTATGCCTGCCCGCTACCTGGGCCTGTTCACCGGTGCTTTCGGCGGCATTGACTGGTTCCCGGCTTCTGACGGGGAATGCTGGCGGTGGATACAAGGCCCGGAGAAGGGGAGCTGGCGCGTCGAGGTGTTCAGGGGCAAGCCGCAGCTTTCGGCGGCGGTATATCGCCAGGAGGAGCCCATCACTCTGGAAGGGAGCACTACCTGGAGTTTCTACACCTCGTGGCCCTGTGCCACCAAGAACTTCCAGCCCGATCCGGAGCACGTGTGGGTTCTACCCCAGAAAGCGCCGCTTACTGTGGCCGACGTGGAGCGCTTTCACGAGTGGGGCCTGGAGATGGTGATGCCAGCCCATTCGTGGGAGTTTAGACCCTATGTGTTGACACCGCCGGAAGAGTACACTTTTCTGCAGCCTGACAACAGTGTGCCGCTCGCTGACGCGGTAGCCAAAGCCCACGAACTGGGCATGACCGTGGTGCCGTACTTTTGTGTGCCGGACGTGTGCGTAACTGATGAGGAATATGCCCGGATCGGTGAGGAGATTCGCTGGACCTGGTCGGGCAACCCCGAGAACGAGCGCTGGCATACCGGGAGCAACCCAGGATTTCACGCCGGAAGTGGCTGCTACTGTTCGGAGAACTGGAAACGGGTAGTGCACCCATACCTCGAGCAGGCCTGGCAGTCGCAGGATTTTGACGGAATTTACTATGACGCTGCCCAACTACTGCATTGCACCAACCCCCACCACTGCGGCGGAGTGCACATGATATCTGACGGCCTGTTCGAACTATGCGATTGGACGCGGGAGCTGATGGGGCCGGGCAAGATCCTGTTTCTGCACACTGCCTCAGAAAGGCAACCCTGCTATGCGATTGAGAACTACGCGGACCACATTATCTTCTATGAGAGCCGGGCTACGACCGCCCGGATTCCGCGCTGGGGTACTCCCGACGAGTTCTATCAGTACTTCACGGTAGCCAATAATACCGGGTTTAATCTGTCCACCTCAGTGTTCGGTAAGTGGGACGTCTCGGCTGGCGAAGCGTGGACCAGATTTGCATTGTGGGGCGACCACTCCGTAGGCTACTGCGACCCCAAGTCATTTGGTCAAGACGAAAAGACTGTGAAGCAGTGGGAGATGTCACAAAGAACCCGGCTCCGCTTCGAGCCGTACGACCTGACCACCTATGAGTTCGTGCCGCTGGTACAGCATCCGGCTGAAGTGTCCTATGGCGGTGGCGGCTGGGCCTCAGCCTGGAAGAAGGATGGTGAGGTGCTGCTGCTCGTGGCCAACTTGCACAAAGAGCCAAAGCGCTTCCGGGTCACCCCGCAGCCGATAATTATGGACGCCGTAGCGGGCGGGCCCCTGGAGATAACTATTGAAGGCCAGCCGCCCCAGCGCGTTGCCGAGGATGACTATATGCGCGTGCTACGCCGCGTTGAAGTGCCCGCTGAGGACTTTGTGCTCATCCGGATAGCTCGTACTAAGTAGCGAGCCCACTTCGCGAAGTAGCATGCGCATCGGGCATTGACCCTGGGATCCCGTGTTACGCGCCGGCGAGTAGGGGAACTTATGAGATAGACTGTAGATCCCACGCCGCGCTGCGGAGCCTTGTTGACTATTATTATTCACTTCCTGTACTATATTAAAGTGGAACCGCCCACGGACGGCGAGAGATTCATCAAAAGGGATTCACTCATGGCAAGGGACGCACCTCCAGATGCAACAAGAGGCTGATACACTCGAATCCCTGGCCAATCAGAGTAGCGACGTGCCCCTTACGCGCCCCGTACGAATCGTGATGATGCTAGCGCTGGCGCTGGTACTGACGTGGATATGCGGCTACTGGATTCGCCAGGCGGAAATAATCATCTTGATCTGCCAGATAACCGAAGCGGTGCCATCAATTCCCGGCGTCGCTGTGTTGCTGTTTCTGGTCGCTGTCAATCCGCTGATTCGGCGACTACCCCTAGTGCGCGAGCTGTCTCGTGGCGAGATTGTGGTAGTTTACCTGTTAGTGACCGTGGCTACGACGATGTTCGGCTGCGGCATAGTGCGCTTTCTAATCGCCACCATCAGCGCACCATTTTACTTCACCCAGATGCCCGGTACACCATTGGACAAACTGGCACCAAACATTCCCGCTTGGCTCTCCCCGCCCGACACCGTGACCCACCTGTGGATGCACGAGACCTCGCCCACTGGCTTGGTGCCCTGGGGTGCCTGGTGGCTCCCCATCGCTTCATGGACAGGGTTCTTTTTGCTCCTCGGGGGTACGCTGCTCTGTCTGATGATCCTGCTGTCGGAAACCTGGATAGACCATGAGCGCCTGGTCTTTCCACTGGTACGACTGCCCATAGAGATACTGGGCAAGAGCAGCACGGCATCGTTTTTCCGCAATCCCTGGACGTGGGCCGGTATCGGTGCGGCAGCACTGCTCAACGGCGTCAGCATAATACGCACCTTGTACTTCGGTGCACCGGGTGGCGCATTGTACCTTGACCTCGGTAAGCAGTTCGCAGACTATCCTTGGCGAGCCCTGCGGCCACTTGTCGCCATCCTGAAGCCCAACCTCATCGGGCTGGGCTACCTTGTCTCGACCGAGATTTTGTTCTCGGTCTGGTTCTTTTTCCTCTTTCATAAGCTGCAGGCATTCGGATTTGCCATGGCGGGATACCGGGTGCAGGAGATTCCTTACATACGGGAGCAGGGGATCGGTGCCTTCGTTATCCTGGGGCTGGTATTGCTGTGGAAAAGTCGGTCGGCGATACGTCAGGCATGGCGGGAATTGCTCGCCGGCCGAGATGAACGTCAGCAGGATCGGCCACCCTACGGGTGGGCACTGCTGGGCGCGATGGTTGGCATCTTTGGCGTGATTGCTTTTTGGGTGTCGGCCGGAATGGCGCTATGGCTAGCCAGCTTGTATCTAGCGATAATACTCTTGGTCGGGATAGTCTATGCGAGGATTCGGGCTGAGACCGGGGTGCCGCTGATCTGGGCATTCCCCATCTCACAACCGCACTTGGTCATCTTAAACTTCCTGGGCCAGGCACCGGTGACAGGCTCTAAGGCAGACCTGGCTTCCCCCACAATATTTGCGATGATGAGGATCCTTTCGCGCGGATATTTCCCGATGGTCTCGGGTTATGAGATCGAGGGCCTCCGCATGGGTCAGCAGACTGGGGTCACCTGGCGGCAGATGTCTACGACTCTGCTGCTTGGCATTGCTGTCGGGGTAGTGGCGGCGTTTGTTTTTCACCTGCAGCCCTTCTATATGAAGGGCACCGGCGGGCCCTGGGGGGCCGGCTCAGCGCGGCAGGCGTTCGGCAGTATCCTGCACGGCGCCGAGACGCCTACGCCTCCGGATCTACCCCGCATTGCGGCCACTTCTTTCGGCAGCTTGCTCATCGCGCTGTTGGTTGCGGCGCGTTCCGCCTGGTTCGGCTTCCCCCTCCACCCCATTGGCTACGCAGTAACCTGCTCCTATGGCGACCTGCTATGGGGCCCCTTCCTGGTCGTCTGGGTGATCAAAGGCGCAATCTTGCGCTACGGGGGCAGCCAGTTATATCTGAAGGCGCTGCCTGCTTTCTTAGGCTTCGCCCTGGGGCACTTCGCCACCGCCGGAATGATCTGGGTGCTGCTGGCCTCAACCTTCCAGGGCCGCTTCCTGGAGTGGGCAGTCTGTTTCGGCTAGGGCGGGAGTTGCTTACGGCAGCAGGCGTTCGGGGCGCAGGCGCGGCCAGATTTTGGCCACCTGGAAGCCCTCCGCATACTTGACCCCGCATTGCAGCCCCCGGGTGCGGGCCACCGCCTCAATAAAGCCCACCACGTCAATATTGTCGTGGGCCTGCAGCGCTATGGGGGGCGGCCAATTATATCTGAAGGCACTGCCGGCTTTCTTGGGCTTTGGCTTGGGCAACTTCATAACCGCGGGACTCATCTGGGGCTCACTGGCCGCTGCCTTGGGCGGCCCGTTTTTGCGCTGGGGAGTGTGGTTTGGCTAAGCTTCTGGCGGCTGGTCTGAGTTTGACTGAGTTAGAAAAACCTCTATGGCCGCCTGTTGCTCCTTAGTTAGCCACGTGGGAGCCCTCGTTAACTGTGACACGATCAGCCCCAGTATGTGAGAGGAACTACAATACACTCTTGATTACTTCCTAACTACGACCCCATTTCAAATATGCAATCCATGGCACGCGAGATAATGTGGATAAACTCTTCGGGCGCATACTTGTACGGCGGCATCATTTCAGCAGTGGCCCAGCCATCATAGCCGACTTCGGCAAATGCGCGCATAACCTCGGGCCAGTTAACATCACCTTCAAGCAGATCGCAGAAGCCGTCAATAGTACCGACGCTGCGCTTGAAGTCCTTGAAGTGAACACGCACGATCTTATCGCCGAGGATGCGAATCCACTGCTCGGGGAAACCGGTGGACATCATGTTGCCGGTATCCAGGTAGAAACCGACGCGCTCACTGCCCACTTCCTCAATGAAGCGACGCATCTCCAGCGGACTGAGCAGGAACATATTCCAGACATACTCCAGGCCCATTGATACTCCAAGCTCCTCGGCCAGCGGGGCTACCTCTTTGATAGCCGCCAGGGCGCGTTCCCAGACTACCGGATAGGGCACAATGGGGCAATCGGGGATGAAGGTAGCATGCACGTTGCCCGGGATGACCAGCACGCCGTCCACCCCCAGCCGACTGGCTGACCGGAGCAGCACCTGCGTCACATCTATCGCCTTAGCCCGCTCCTCAGGGTCATCAGCAGTCAGCGAATATGCCCAGTAGAGACCAGTAGCCACGGATGGGATCTCAATGCCCACCCGCTGGGCACTCCCCAGGATCCGGGAGCAGTCCTCTTCATAGGAGTCCATACACAGCAGTCCCAGCTCGTGCTGAGAGCCGTCATTGTCTTCGGTCAGCGCGACTTCAATGCCCTCAAAGCCGGCTGCTTGGGCTATAGCCATTCTGTTAGTTAAGGGCATATCGTCGGGAAAAGCCCACTCACTGATACTTTTGCGCATAATTAGATGCCTCCTGCTGGGGTTTTGCTAGACGATCCGGACAATTTCGCCGGTGTTCGCGGATTGCTGTTCGGCCATCACTACTCGAACCGACTCGCGGGCGGATTGCGGCGTGACCCGCTTGGGAAGCTCGTTATTCTCCATGCACTGGACGAAGTAGGCCAGCTCTCGCTCATAGCCAGTGCCGGAAGCGACCTGAGGCG
>JAUWJN010000010.1 GCA_030607655.1 bacterium | reverse complement strand
GCTCAGGCTATGATATCGCTAACCAGTGGGATTTCTGGAGCTTTCCCCGCCACGCCCCACCTGAGTGTAATGCGGCTGCTGATGAGGGGGCGCTGCAAGTTCTTTCTAACCGCTATGCGGGCGTAGTTTCGCTGGATGTTGCTCCCGATTCGCAGATGCGGATCGTCAGCGAGTTAACCGCCGAACACATTGCCCACCTACAAAGCGGCGGCGATGTCTTGCTGTTAGGGGCTGATCCGTTCCCCGCTCACCCGACATCTTTCCAAATGTCCTTGGCTGGTCGGTCAAACGGAGATTTAGCCACCATCGTCAACGAGCATGACATATTTACATATCTGCCGCACGAGGGTTATTGCGACTGGCAGTTTCAGCCCCTGCTAAATGAAGGGCGTTGTGTGGTGTTCAACGAATTGCCCATTGAGTTCAACCCGATTCTCGAAGTGGTCAGTTCATACAAGGAAGTACGTCTCCAGGCGGCCATCTGGGAGGCACAAACTGAGGGCGGGCGGCTGTTGGTGGCATCGTGCAACTTCGATATGAATGACCCTGCTTCGGTAGCACTGTTGGACGGCATCATAGGTTGCGTCAGCAGCGACGGTTTCCGGCCGCAGACGAAGGTCGCGATTAATGAAGTGTTGAAGCCGCTTGTCAATGGCTCGGGGCAAGAATATGATACCCAGTAGGAAGCTGTACTACAAGTCTCGCTTAAATAGGCAGGAGCTGCTTCCGTCCAGGGGGCAGACTATTCTTTGCGACCCAATCAAGGAGGGATTACGATGAGTTACGACCGTTATCTGAAGATGAGTGTCATAGTGGTGGTATTACTGGGGGGGACGATGATGTACTCGGTGGCGCAGGGGGCGCAGGCGCATTTCTATGTGGCCACTAATGGTAATGATGTTTGGTCCGGGAGGCTGCTGGCCCCGAATGCGGCTGGCACTGACGGCCCCTTTGCCACTCTAGGCCGCGCCCGCGACGCGATACGGGAGGTCAAGGCCGCCGTCGGCTTGCACCAGCCACTGAAAGTAATAGTGCGTGGGGGGACGTACTATCTGCCCGAGACGCTGACGCTGGGGTCGCAAGATTCCGGCACCGCCAGCTTCCCGATCACCTATATGGCTTATGCGGGCGAGAAAGTGGTGCTCAGCGGCGGGCGACTCATCACCGGGCCGCGCGGGCCGAAGCCCGCTACGGCGGGCGAAGGCGCGTGGAAGCCATATCTGGGGAAGATTTGGCAGTGTGATCTGAACGCTCTGGGATTGGGAGAGCTGACTTTCAAGCAGCTCTTCTACAATGGCCAGCGCCAGCCCCTGGCGCGGTTCCCGAACGTTGACCCCCAGCGGCCGCGCACGGGGGGATATCTATACGTATACGAGGGTGGGGTGAAGGACAGCAAGACATTGCTCAAGTATGACCCGGCCAAACTTGACCCGAGCAAATGGGCCAAGCCGACATTAGCTGAGGTCGACGTCTACCCGTACCACAACTGGACTAACGACATCATTTCTATCGCCGAGATTGACCCGGCCGGGCACGCCATCACATTGGCCAAGGATGCCACGTTCGAGTTGACTCACGACACCCGCTTCTATGTTCAAAACGTCTTTGAGGAGCTGGATGCACCTGGCGAGTGGTACCTGGATAGTGAAACTAGGACTCTGTATTTCTGGCCGCTCGCCGACGACCCGGCGCGGGGCCAAGCAGTTGTACCAGTGCTGGACACCATCGTCCGGATGGATCGTGTGGGCTACCTGCGCATCGGCGGCTTTGCCATCCAGGTATGCCGCGGGACGGCCGTGCATCTGGAGGCGACCCAGCATTGCACGGTCGCCAAGTGTACCATCACCAATGCGGGCTATGATGGCCTGGTTGTTGGTGGCGCCGCCACGGACAACCGCGTGGTAGGTAATAATATCGCCTACATCGGGAACGTTGGCATAAAGTTCTACGGACAGGACAACCTACTGTCAAATAACCACCTCCATGATACTGGAGTCATCAATAACCGGTACAACCGTGCCATAACCATTGCCGGGCGAGACAACGTCGCCTCCCACAACCTTATCCATGATGTACCCGCCTGGGGCCTGGTCTTCGCTGGTCACGATAATATCGTTGAGTACAACTACATCCACCATTTCGGTGTGTGTACAAATCTGTCCTGGGGAATGTATGCCAACGACGCCGACACCTCGAAATGGCCGCCCATAATTGGACCGAAAGACCCACCGACGGTGGGCGGCACCATCATTCGCTACAATAAGGTCACGGATGGTGTGGGCTACGGCATGCCCTCACCAGGACATTTCGAGCCGAATCCGGGCATGGGTATTTGCCTGGATGATTTCGTCAGCAATACCACTATCTATGGCAATGTCCTGGTCAGAAACCTGCGGGGCGGGATTATCATACATGGCGGAAAGAATAACATTGTGGAGAACAACATCATGGGTGCGGGGATACCCAGCACCAATAACCACTGGCGAACGGGCGAAGAGCTGTGCCACAATAAGTTCTTCAGGAACATTGTCTATTATGCTAATG
Organism: bacterium; assembly: GCA_030607655.1. Lineage (GTDB taxonomy): Bacteria > Armatimonadota > Zipacnadia > Zipacnadales > Zipacnadaceae > JALGTV01. The sequence continues at coordinate 15,786 of JAUWJN010000010.1, read as the reverse complement.
CTGACCCCCGCCTCCTGGAGCAGTATGGGTGGACGGTGAAGGGCATCACGGAGACCTCCGCCAGCACAGCTGCCGTGCCGGTCTTTCTCTGCGGCTGGAGCTCGGTGAAGGCGGCGGTGTCGGAGTCGGATTACAACCTATTGTTCCCCATTAGGGGTGAAACCGTTCGCGCATTGTTATTGTACCGCGGCGTAAGCCACTCCTTTTTCGGCCCCTGGGCTGATGAGCCAGTGGAGAATCGCTTTGCCTGGTGGCGGTCACAGGGCTACGAGCCCCATTCTATTATCGGCGACCCATTGTTCGTAGACGCTGCGCATGATGACTACCGACTACAACCCGAATCGCCGGCCTTCAAAATGGGCTTTAAGCCTATCCCCCAGGAGCGCATCGGCCTCTATCCTAGCCCGAATCGGGCTAGTTGGCCAGTGGATGACCGGCCGGAGACATGGCGTGGAGAGGTGGAAATGGGTGCGGCCCCTACCGTTGAGCGGCCCAGCCGAGCCCAAGCGGGCCGCCCCGAGCTTAAGGCCTCCCCAGATACGGCGGGGATCGTCGTAGATGGCGATGTGCGGGAGTGGCCATGGAACGATGAGACGCGAATGGTGGTACTGGAGCAGTCGTATACTGGCTTCCTCGTTGATGCGCCGAAAAGCTACGCCTGCGCCGCCTACGACGACGAGGCCCTCTACATTGCTATCCGCAATCTCGTAGAGGACCCAAAGGCCCTGAAGACGGAGGGTGAATGGGGCAGGATAGATGTGGCGGAAATCCCCTTCCAGAACGTCTCAGGTGAGGAACCCGGGCCAATCTTGAACCTATACGGGTTCCCCGATGGCCACTTTGAGACCGTCACCGAGATGCCCCTGCCCCCGGAGATCGCCAGTAAGCTCAGACAGACCGTAACCTATGCTGCCCAGATCGGCGGCGAGGACTGGGCCTGCGAGTGGAAGATTCCGTGGGCGGCGACGGGCATTGACCCCGCCAACACCAAGAAACTGCGGTTCAATATCGGCGTATATAAAACCGGCGTCGAGGCGTGGGTCGTGTGGAAGGGGACGGGTGGGCCAAACTATCGCCTGCAGAACGCCGGCGACCTTATCCTGGTATCTTGAGGAAGTACCCGCCGCGGGCCAAGGCTCAACAGACTGCCTGTTTGAGTAACGTCAAGCAGTTAGCCTTGGGGTGCATAATGTACGCCACCGACTGGGATGACTATCTGCCCATGAGTGGTCACTACCGTCCCCCAGATATAGGCGACTGTGATCCGACTGATCCTGCGACCCTCGATAACCTGGGCTATGGGCAGCAGATTTACCCCTACGTAAAGAATCTGGATCTCTTTCAGTGCCCCAACGATCCGCAACTCAACGGAGTAAAGGACGACCTAAGTGATACGTGTACCTGCTGGAACGGTAGCGGAAGCGTCCCCTGTCAAAACTACAATTACACCTGTTTCTTCAACGCCTACGGTGGACAGAGCTACGGGTTCAACCCCTATGTTGGTATGGTGCATGGACCCGCAGGTTGGAACTATAGGGTGACGCAGGGGTCGCTGCCTGATCCCGTCAATACGCTAGTGATAGCCGATTCTTCCCATGCTCAAGGGATTAACGAAGAGTACGGATATCCGGGCATGCTATGTAGCTGGACCGGGGCATGCAACGGCTCCCGGATAACTTCTATCCACAACGACGGCGCCAACGAAGCCTTCGCTGATGGGCATGCCAAGTGGCTGGCCTATCCGGTGAACCACACTAGCGTCATCTGGCTTGGCGAGGCGGGAACTGTAGGCGGAATCCCTGGTGCGGACTGCCTACCGTAGGCCGCAGCGCGACGTGATGCAGTAGATGTAAAAGTAGATAGCGACCAACTGTCCAAGCTATCCGGGAGACGGTAAGATTGGCCGGCAGGCCATTGACACCAGCTTCCGGGAATCTGTGGGAGGCCGGGGAGGATTTCCTCTCCGGTCTCGCTGTTATCTACCCCGAGGAGGAAAGCCCCTCACCAACGGCGAAACTAACAGCCAGCGCCAGGCCGGGTTCGCGAACTACTTGTTACTGGCAAGGCGCTTTAGCACAATCATTTCTCAGCAGTACGACACTGCCCAGGAGGGTAAGATTACGATGTCTAGCGAACGATACGAAACTTTATCCAACGACAAACTGAGTATTTCCTTTGATAGCTCAACCGGCAAGCTGGTCAGCATTCGCAATCTGCAAACGGGAAATGAGTATCTGAACGAGACGGTAGACGGCGGCAGCCCCTTCGCTGTCTACTACGACTTTACTAAGGAGTACGAGATCACCGCTGGCCCCGGTCAAACTCCTTGCCTGGCGGACAATCCCGCCGACATTTCTCGCCAGGTTTTCTCTCCAACTACGGGTGCGGTTGTCAGCTTCGCGCGGAAAGAGACCAATGGCGAGACCTCGCTGAAGCTGACTTATCAAGACCCCTCAGGGCCCTGGGGCGCCGAGCTGACGATCACCTTACCCGCTGGTGAAGAGACCAGTCGCTGGGGCCTCAAGCTGACCAACATTGGTGACTCATCTCTGCCGGGCATGGTCGTCTTTCCCTATATCAGCGGACTGAAGCTGGCTGAGGGCAAAAAGAACCTGATGGTGGTTAATAGGCAAGCCGGTTGTATTGGTCCCTTGTGGAGCGAGCCGGGCGGGATTTACGGGAGCGGCAGCCGGATGGCTATGCAATGGGGCTGCGTGTTTGACGACATATCTAAAGACGCCTTAGCCTTCATCATCCGCGACCCAGCCTTGCATAACAAGGAGATACAGTACGAGAAACCATCTATTCAGGTGCGGTACTTTCCACCGTGGACCGTGGCTGCGGGCGAGCCGGTGGAGTTTCCTGAAGTAGATGTAATGGTCTACACCGGGGACTGGAAGCCAGCTGCCGTGGCTTATCACGACTGGTTCCTCAGTGAATTCAAGCCAGTGGAGCATCCGGAGTGGATAAGAAGCCTGGATAGCCATGTGGGCCAGTGGTTCAGGAAACGGGGTCAACTTGCGGCTCACGAGCACGAAGAAAGCCTGGGCTTGGCGAATTACTTGGACTCCTTTGAAGACCTACCGGATGTCTACCGCCGCCTGCCGGTAGACACGATTGAATTCGCTTTCTTCTGCCAGCAGTGCATGGGCGAGGACATCACCGGAAAACGCTTCGTCCACACCGACGGAACCAACCTAGTCCGGGAGGACCTGGGAGGAGCTAAGATGCTGAAAGTGGGCGTGGATAGAGTACACGATCTGGGCTGCCACCTCACCCTCTATGTTGAAGGATTCATTGTTCCCCAGGATAGTGACCTGGCCCTGGAAGGCAAGGCCCGCGAGTGGGCGTATATGAACAAAGACGGCACAAATGAGGGTAGCTACACCAAGAATAATTGGCTGATGATGTGCCCCGGCTGCCAGGAATGGCAGGATCATCTGGCCGCAACTTGTGCGCGCTTGGTCCGCGAGTCGGGTCTGGACGGCATTCGCCTGGATTCGCTCGGGTTCTACTTCTTCCCCTGTTATAACCCGGCACATAACCACGAGAGCCCGTTTGATTTCAATAAGTGGATGAGCGAGTTGCTCGAAAAAGTCGCTACGGCGGTACGGAAGGAAAACCCGGATGCTCTATTGACGACTGAAGGCGCCTGTGATTTCTACACCCAGTGGTTTAATGGCACTCTGACTCAAATCTGGGGGGCGGAGCACATCGCCATCGGCCGCGACGTAGCCCCGATGAGAGTCGCCGTGCCCGAGTACTACGTGATCGTTCACAACCCTCCGGGCCCGGTGACCGCCTCGCTAATGGGTATACCCGGCGGGTCAGGAGGTATGGCTCCCGGTGGATACCTTTCGGAGTTGGATGAGAAATGGCGCAGTGCCCGCTATGCGGCGGCGGCGGTGATTCGGTGGGGTGACGCCGCCCACGATAATCCGCAAGTTAGCCGCGACGATGTTGCTTGCCGCCGGTTCAGCAGCGACGGGTTGGACGTAATAGTAGGTGCGCGGCCCCGCTACCTCTCCGAAGAAGAAATTGAACAGCTCCCACCCAGTTTCCGAGGGGGCGCTTTGAACGGAGACGTGACGGTGCAGACTGACAAGGTGACGTACGAGGTCAGCGTGGACACTGGTGGCGCAGTACCCGCCCACGTGTATCTGTACGATGTTATGAACGTCGCGGCGCGTGAAATTAGCTTCCAGGAAAAAGACGACAGCATCACCTTTTCCGTGGACGTGAACTGGTTTATAGCCATTATGGCCTATGACGATGAAAATCCCCTGGCGCTGGTTGATTTCCCCGCCAGCCTGAAGGCTGGCGAAAGCTGCCAGGTTGAGCTGTCGCTGCTGGGCGCTCAGAGTGAGTTAGAGTACCAGGGACGGCTTGAGGGGCCAGGCCTGGGCTGGTCGCTACCGGTCACACTACCAGGGTCTGTCGAACTCGAGATACCGGAAGATGCTGCCCCGGGCAAGTACATCGTTGACTTACTCGGCGACGGGTTCCTGGGGTGCAAGCGCTTCGTTCAGATAAGCTGACGGCGTACGGTTGATAGCAGGAGAAACGATCGTTTCGTGCGAAGAAGATTATATCAGCCCCGGCGGCTTCCGAGGACAGATGCTCCCGTCATATTGTTAGGAACATCCAGCCCAAAGTAGTTCAATACCGTCGGGGCAATGTCTACAGCCTGCAGAGAGCCGTCACGCAAGGGTTGACTTGAGAATACAACGCCAGGAACGCATTCTGGATGTATCAGATGATCGCCACACCATGGCTCAGCATTGTCTTCAACAAGCGCCCTAAGCCCGCCCCCGATTGCCGTCTGCCAGGAGGCCCGATATCCGGGCTCAAACCCCACCAACACATCAGGTGCACGGCTCAACAGCGGTCCGGAGAAGATATCATCGCGCACAAAAGCCTCCCGGATGGGGCGCACGCCCATTTCATCGTCATACAACTCCTGCTGGATCCGGGCGGCAATCTCGCGGCGGAGCTGGCCGGCTTCGTCGCCCGGAGCGACTACGCCCTCCGCCTCACGGCCCCGCAGATTAATATAGATGCCGCCAAAGCCACAAGCGTATGCTTTAGTGCGACTCCAATCCACGGTACCAAATAGAGTGCTCACTTCGTCCTCTGCTCCCAACTCCGCTGTCATATAGCCCTGTTCCGTGAGCCACCGGTTTAGGTGTACTGCTCTGCGGAAGGTCGCAAAACCATGGTCTGAGAAAGCCAAAACGAGGGTATCCGAATTAACGCGATCCAGTACGCTTCCCAGGATGTTGTCTATACGGATGTAATACTCATCAATAACTCTCCCCCATTTTGCCTGCCATACCTCGCTGGCAATAGGGTGATCCGGGTCCTGACTTGCCCAGAATAGGTGTTGGACGCGGTCCAGGGTGTAGAAGGCCACGGCGACCACCGCCCGGTCCGGCATAATTTCCAGCTCCTTGTGGAGCATAAATTCGCCTTCAGCCAGGACCTCGTCGCAGGGATCGAGAAACCGCTGAGGTTCAAAGCGCTTGTCGGTGACGCCCTTAGTGTCCTCGGGCATACCCAGGGTGTGGAACAGGCCGTGTTCATCGGCTATCGTCGCTGCATAATCAGGAGGCCCCGAAATGTCAAAGCAAGGGGCTACCGGATCAATCTCCACGGGCGAGATGTACAAGCTACAATCGTCACCGACCTCCAGGAGCAAGCACTTGATGATACCCGCGACCTGCCGCCACCAACCCACGCGGAACTGTACTCGCACCCAGGGGCTCCACTGGCCCACGCGCAAGGCGAGGGGCTTCTGACCCGGAAGGCGTAGTAATGCTTCGCTGGCACTGCTCTTTTCCAGGCTAAAAGACACCGTGGCCGACCCACGATGGAGGAGGCCGGCGACGGTGGGCCCTTCCAGATGCCCCACCCAGCGGGCGCCCTCTTTGCACAGCTTGTGCATCTTATCAGGTGCCTTGTCGCCGGGGTCTGCATCGCGGGTGGTGAAGTAGGCGTACTTACCCAGACGCCCTTGAATATCAGGGGTTCCCAGCCCAGAAATGAAATGGCCAGTTACCTGCTCGGCAGGAAAGGTGACCGGCCAGCGGATGACGCTGGTATAAATGCCGGCGGCGGTGGTGATATCCCAAAAGGCCTCCGCCTCGCGCACACGCTCAAAAGCCGGGCCGCCGCTGGGCTGGCGCCGCGGCCTGAGGACGGCCAGCTCAATACTCATCCGTTGGGGGACGGGCCTCAGGAAGTCGAAAACTCCGTGGTGTCCCGGATTGACACCAGTAGCCAGGGTCATCCAGGCCACCGGACTTTGGGCAGGGTTAGTGGTGGCCAGACGCGCGTAGCCGCCACTGTCGGCCAGTCGCTGGAAGTTAGGTAGTTTACCCTCGGCAAACAGTCGCTCAGTAACCCTGGGATCCTGGCCGTCAAAGCCCAGTAATACTATCCTTTTGCCGGACATAACCAAAAGCCTCCGAACTGCACAGCAGAGAATTAGTGCCTAGGCTTCAGCGTCCTGCTTACCTTCGTCTTCGGCGCTCTGCTCCTTTTTGGACCGGATAAACACCCTGATGATGCGCCGGCCGAGCCAGGCCAGGAATATCAAAACGGGTGCCAGACCGATCGTAAATATCACCGAACCAGTACCAGGGTCAAGATAGGCATGGGCCGGGACAGCCATAGTGACCAGCAGGCCCATTGCCAGAAAAAGCCTGCCCCAACTATGCAACTTGCTCATATCAACTTCACTCCTCGTTATTTTAACAGGGGTGCCTCCTGATACCCATCGGTGTACCCAGGCATATTGTCGGGGGTTTCTTGGAACCATCTATCGAGCATGGCCGACATTTTGGCGCAGCGTTGCGGCTCCTGGGTAGACAGGTCGTGGACCTCGCCGGGGTCTTTGGCGAGGTCAAAAAGCAGTTCGCAATTCCGCCCGGCGACGCGCACATACTTCCAGTCGCCGTCATACAGAGCAAATAGCGGCGCGGCGAACCGGCCCAGCGGAGCAACGAACTGGTAGTTCTCCTCAATATCGGCTAGAAACAACGGGTCGAGCCAACTCTCGGCGACGACCTTGTGGGGCGCACGAGCCGAAGTATTTTCCCCCATCCCTAACAGGCTAGAAGATTGAGACGAACTATAGACAAATTCAGGAAGTCCAGCCGCTTCAGCCATCGTGGCAAAAAGGTCGATCGTGGAGACCCGCTGGCGGACCCGAACCCCTTGCGGAAGATGTCCGGGCCACCAAAGCACCAGGGGCACGTGAAGCAGCGTCTCATGAAGTGAGAACTGATGCTCGGCTAAGTCATGTTCACCCAAGTTCTCTCCGTGGTCGGCCGTGACGATGATCAGTGTATTAACTTTTTCCTCCTTGAGCAAGTTCAGAATATCACCGGTACTTTTGTCCATGTAGCGTATTTCCCCATCATAAAGATCGCGAAGGCCCTGCCAAGCTCGGGCTCGGTCCGCGGGGCCAGTTGGCCCCTCAACGAAGAGCTTACTCGGCGCAGGCGAAACCTTACTCCATTGCCGCGCTTCGCTAAGGCTAATACCGGGGGACGGGACGACTAACTTGCTCATCGGCTCGTAGGGAGAATGCGCCTCAAAAAGGTTAATAAACAGGAAGAAGGGCTTACTGGCGTCTTGTCGCATAAACAACCAGCGGCGCATAGCCCTCTTAATGGGAAGGGCACCATCGTCATACGGACAAATTAGCTTCCGGAGCCTTTCTAAAGGCGTTGCCCGCCATTCGGCCGACAGCCGGGGTTCGAGGAAATACTGAAATCCCTGAGAGATTCCGGCTTTATGGCCTGCCCAGAAGTGATTGGCGGACAGCCCTACCGTCTCGTATCCCGCTCGGGAAAGAAGTTCGGCAATTGTATCATACTTCCGGGCCAACTTCAAATAGCCCCCATTACAAGCCGCATGGGTTCGGGGCCATAGCCCCGTGAACATGGAAGCATGAGTCGGCAAGGTCCAGCATGATGTGCCAACGGCCCTCTCAAACATCACCCCTTGGGCAGCCAGTCTATCGAAAACAACCGTGGTTTTGAGATGATAACCATATTGTTGAAGCTGTTGGGCACGCACTGTGTCCCACACGATTAAGACAATGTTAGGCCATTTTAGGGACACCCCGGTACGCTCAGGCGGGTCGGGCGGGTACTGCGCCGAGTAGAGTCCTCCTGCCAGAATGACCAGGCCACATATAAGTCCAGCAACTCCTGACCGCACACTGATGCGTTGCAGCCGACCGCTGGCAATTAGCAGAATACCCGAAATCAACACCAAAATGCCGGCTAGGGCTAAGATGTAGGGCATATCAAGTGCCAACACAATGTGGCCAACACCAACGTGCAAGAGCGCAGCAAGAGTAATGGCAATTAATGCCATCATACCTATACTATCAACGAGCAGGTCGTGAGCTGGGTGGGTCTTGAGATAGCGGTGTACGCCATAAACCAACCCCAGGCTTACCAGTACTACCAGACAAATGTCAGCAATGTCAGCAAGCTTGAGGAGCGAATACACGAGTGCCAAAGGAAAGGCGCTAACCTGCACCGCGCGCGACATGAAGTACGCACTGATTATACACCAGGTGAGGAGGGCAACTATCCTCGACACCGGTACAGCGGTAGGGATGATCGCGAGCTGGTGGGCACCCAGCAGTCCCAGGGCTACAAACCCCATCAACAGGAACCACCGCTGAACCTGATAGCCGAAGCGCCGCCAAAGCCAGACCGTCAGCCCAATGGCCAAGGCCCAAACAGCGCCTGTCAGAATGCCCATTAGTATGGTGGCTCCTGTTACTTGCACCAGGTAGTAAGACGGTGAAAAGAAGATGGTGGGCGGCTCCGAACGAAGTAAATGAGTCAACGCGCAAAACGGCCCCCAGGCGAAGCTGAAGGCGAGCGCCAGAGCAAAGGAGACTACCAGGCGAGAACGAACTGCCTGTATGGCACCCAACGGCGAGGGGTATGACTGATGCAACTCAGAACTTATCATTGGCGAAGTCACCTGCTCCGGGCCAACTTAGTCCCAAACTCACGGTCTACCATATTCTATATCCACCTCACTGCGAAGTCAACTCCCACGTGATTCGCTCCACTAGCAGGAGAAATGACGGCATCTTACGAATTATATTATCTAAAAACTAAAATAGCTAACGGGCATACCGATCAGTTCGGTGCCCACTAAGGGAGGTAATCAGAAGCGGCTATTGGCGAACAAGTGAAACTGGGATTTGCTCCTACCCGCCGTGCAGTGTTTAGTGCTTAGGCCTCCGACTCCTCACCGCCTTCTTCTTCGGAACTCGCCTTCTTTTTAGACTGAATAAATATCCGAATCATGCGCCGTCCGAGCCACGCCAGGAAAACCAGAACTGGTCCCAAACCGACTGTATAGATTACCGAAGCAGTACCGGGATCAATATAGGCCCAGGCGGGCACAATGACAGCAAACAGCAAACCAATTACCGCAGCAAGTTTATACCAATTGTTCAACCTACTCATATCTTCACTCTTCGTTACTCGAACAGCGGGACCTTTTCGTATCCATCGGCAAAAGTTGGCATATTGTTGGGAGTTTCTCTCAGCCACTTATCGAGCATGGCCGACATCCTCGCACAACGTTCTGGCTGCACAGCCGACAGGTCGTGCTCCTCACCGGGATCCCGGGCGACGTTATAGAGTACTTCGCGGTTCTGCCCTGACCCCCGGATGTACTTCCAGTCGCCATCATAAAGAGCAAATAGCGGAGCAATGAAACGGCCTGCCGGCGCCACAAACGGGTAGAGTTGCTGAATGTGGTGCAGACGCCAAACAAAAGGCCAGACTTCAGCCACAATGTATTGCCCTCCGGCTTCGGCAAACCCTCCTGCCGAAACTGGCAACAGGCTTCGAGACGGACCGGAAGCATATGCGTCTTCGGGAAGCTTAGCCGCTTCGGCAATCGTTGCGAATAGGTCTACCGTCGAGATCATCTGGCCCATACGCACTCCCTTAGGAATCTGCCCCTGCCACCTAAGCACTAGGGGCACGTGAAGCAGCGTGTCATGAACTGAAAACTGGTGTTCGGCCAAGTCGTGTTCGCCAAGATTCTCTCCATGGTCGGCAGTTACGATGATCAAGAGGTTATCCTCTTCTTGTGAGGATGACTTCAGCAGCCTCAGAATTTTACTGGTACTGCTATCCACGTAGCGTATTTCTCCATCATACAAATCCCGCAGCCCGTGCCAACCTCGGGCTGTATCATTGGGCCCCTCGACCATGAGCTCATTCAGCGAAATCTTGCTCCATTGCCGGGCCTCAGAAAGAGTAATGCCCGGAGACACAGGAATGAGATCACTTCGTGGGCAATAAGGTTCATGTGCCTCAAAAAGATTAATGAACAGGAAGAAAGGCCGACTGTCATCGCCGCGTATGAGCAGCCAACGTCGTAAGGCTCTTATGATTGGCGCCGCACCGTCGTCATACGGCCAAAGCAGTCTCCTGAGCATTAGCAGAGGTGTGGGCCGCCATTCGGCCGACACTTTGGGTTCTAAGAAAAGTTGGAAACCTTGGACGATTCCAGCGCGACGGCCCGCCCAGAAGTGATTGCCTGTCAGTCCAATCGTCTCGTATCCGGCCTTAACGAGAAGCTCAGCGATTGTATCATACTTCGTTGTCAGTTTCAAATATCCGCCACTTGACGCCGCATGGGTTCGGGGCCACCGCCCGGTGAACATAGAAGCATGAGTGGGCAACGTCCAGCAGCCGGGGGCAATGGCCCTTTCGAATAACATACCTTCGGCAGCCAACTTGTCGAAGGCAGGGGTTGTTTTACGATGATACCCGTACTGATGAAGCTGCTGGGCCCGGACCGCATCCCATACGATTAAGACGATATTGGGGCGTTCTGATGGTGCATCTGCACGACGAGGTGGGTCAGGAGGATGCTGGGCCCAATAGAGACCTCCGGCCAAAATGCCCAGGCCGCAGACAAGGCACGTAACCCCTGACCTGATACTAACGCGTTGCAGCCGATTGCGGGCAACCAATAGAATACCTATTATGAAACCCACAACGCCGACTAAGCCTAATGTGTACGGCATATCAAGCACAAACACGAAATGGCCCACATGAATGTGAAGAAGAACAACAAAGGGAATCGCAATGAATGCAGCTATGCCCAGCACATCGAGGATTAGATCACTAACCGAGCTGGCTTTGACATAACGCCGGCAAGCATAAACTATTGCCAGGCTTACCAGCACTATGAGATAAAGCTCAGCGAGGTCAGCAAGTTTGAAGAGCGGATAAATAGAGGCTAAGGTAAAGGCAGCAATCTGTACTTCGGGTAATCTGAAGTAGGCGCTAATCACACACCAGGTAAGGAGGGCAACCACCGCTGCGTAGGGCCAAGGCCGAACAGTGATAAGGTCCAGTTGGTGCAAAGCCATTAATGCCAGGGGCACAACAGACGCAGACAGAAAGCACCGGTGAACGCGCTGCCCAAAACGCTTCCACAGAAATGTCGTCACCACAAGCAGTGGAATCCACAGGATGAGTGCTGTCGCACCAATTGCCACCGATATTCCTGTGATGATAAACAGATAGCGGGAGGGTGAAAAGAAGATGGTTGGCGGGGCGGAACGAAGTAAATGGGTCAAGGCACAAAATGGCCCCCAGGCGAAGCTGAAGGCGAGCGCCAGAGCGAAGGAGACTACCAGGCGAGAACGAACTGCTTGTATGGCACCTAACGGCGAGGGGTATGACTGGTGCAACTCAGAACTTATCATTGGCGAAGTCACCTGCTCCGGGTCAACTTAGTCCCAAACTCACGGTCTACCATATTCTATATCCACCTCACCGCGAAGTCAACTCCCACGTGATTCCCTCCACTAGAAGGAGAAATGACGGCATCTTATGAATTATATTATGCACAAACCAAAATAGCTAACGGGCATACCGGTCAGTTCGGTGCCCACTAAGGGAGGTAGTCACAAGTGGCTATTGACGAACAAGTGAAACTGGGATTTGTTCCTACCCGCCGTGCAGTGTTTAGTGCTGAGGACGCGGTGAAATATCGGAAAATAATTGAGGCGAAACTAGACCAGTGGCAAGTAGATTATGTGGGTCTAGAGTGGCTTAATGAAGAAGCTCTGCTTTATAGTCCGCACGATTTCTCTGCGGTGGCAGATCGCTTCCGCGCTGAGGGCGTACAGGCGCTATTCTGTCCCCATTGTAATTTCGGCACCGAAGAGGCCATTGGCAAGTTAGCCCAGGCACTTGACGTACCGGTGCTGTTGTGGGGTCCCCGCGACGAGGCGCCGCAGCCGGATGGGTTACGGCTGCGGGATACCCAGTGTGGACTGTTTGCTTCCGCTAAGGCACTGCAACGGCTATCAGTCCCCTTTACTTACATAGTCAACTGTAACGTGGATGACCCGGTCTTTGAGCGAGGTTTTCGTAACTTTATAGCCGCCGCGGCGGTGGTAGACACTTTTCGCAGTCTACGCATCGGCCAGGTCGGACCTCGTCCCCGGGAGTTCTGGTCAGTAATAGCCAATGAAGCTGAATTGCTGGACCGCTTCGGTATCGAGGTCGTGCCGCGAAGTCTGGCCAGCGTCGTGGAAGCTACGCGGGAAAAGGTTGCATCAGCGGATGAAACTCTCGCCCAAGCCCTGGCTGACCTCAGAGAGCGAGCGACGATTCAGGTAACCCACGAAGAGCTTCTGCCGGTCACGGTCGCCTTCAGACTGGTGCTGCAGGAATGGGCCCAGGAGGAGGGACTCTCCGCCCTGGCAGTGCAATGCTGGCCGGGATTGCAGGAGGCGCTGGGCATCGCGCCTTGTTCGGGTTTCAGCGAACTTATAGACGCTGGTATTCCGACCGCCTGTGAGACCGATATTCACGGCGCAATAAGACTGGCGATGGTGGAGGCCGCGGCCGGCGGCCAGACCGCACCATTCATAGCCGACTGGACCATCCGCCATCCCGACAATGACAATGCCGAACTGCTGTGGCATTGTGGGCCTTTCCCTTACAGTCTGAAGGCGGAAGGCGAGGTGGCTAAGCTTTCCGACCATTACATAATGGACCCCGGGCACGCGGCGGTTATGGAATTTCAGATTCGAGGCGGTGACATTACCGTCGCCCGCATGGACACTGATGGCGCTGATTACTCGCTGCTGATGGGACAGGGCCGCGGCACGAGTGGGCCTTACACCCGGGGCACATATGTATGGCTGGAGGTCAATGATTGGCCGTTGTGGGAGGAGAAGCTAATCCGTGGACCATACATTCACCATGTTGCGGGTATCTACGGCCAGCTCGCCCCGGTCCTCTATGAGGCCTGCCGGTATATCCCCGGTTTGAATCCTGATCCCATAGACCCAACCGAGAATGAGATCCAGGCCTGGCTACGGGGTGCGGGCTAGCGTAGAGTTATTCTTCGCCTGATAATGCTCCCGCCGCCAAGCATTACCGTAGCGTTGACATGGTAAGGCGGGTAGTGCTATACTACTGGCATCACGGCAAGGCAATTGCTAACAGTGTGCTGTTTATAGAATTGTTATGAAAGCAGATCCTGAGCAGGAACGCAAACTATTTCACATTCGGCGTCGGCTGCGGCGTACGTGGCTGGTGTGGGGGCTGGGGCCATTGGGTATATTCCTGCTGCTTATGCTGGGCGTATCAGGCGTGGAGGCCAGTACCGCCCAGGACTCTGGTCCGCAGATTGAGCGCCAGTTCATGGCGGCTCTGGCCGTATCAGCTTTGTTGTTTTTTGTCGGCTTCTCCCTGGACGGCCGCTGGACTGACGCTGAACGGCTTGCCCGACGTATTTATGAGGCGGCGGGCGGCGCTAGCTTCACTCCCTCCCGCTCGCAGCTCGCCGCCCGTGCTGACACGGTGTTTTCCAGCATTGCTATTTCCGTCAATGCACTTACCGCCATCGGTCTGCTTATGGGGCTGATTGCGGTACTGGCGGCAGTGGCTGGTCTCCAACTGGTTTACGGCCTCCAGCTTCTGGTGCTAGCCGCCATATACCAGCTATTCATCTTCTCCCGCCATCCGTATTATGACGAGGTGCTCCAGGCAGCGGCGTGTGGAGAGTTAACCGTATCTTCGGATGAGGACAACCATCAATGATGGGGCAGCCACCGTAGACTGCTGCCCCCGGCGCCCGCGTCTGTCTCGCGGGCAGCTTCTTATCAGAGGCAGGCAGCGATAATGCTTTATCAAAGGCCCAAAGGCACTCACGACATTCTACCCACGGAGGTACCCCGCTGGCAGCACGCCGAGGCGGCCTTCCGCGAATTGTGCCGCCTGTATAACTATGAGGAAATTCGGACACCTGTATTTGAGCAAACTGAGCTGTTCGTCCGTGCGGTGGGCGAGAATACTGACATAGTTGCCAAGGAGATGTATACCTCTGAAGATCGCGGTGGACGGAGCTTGACCCTCCGCGCTGAGGGCACTGCGCCAGTGGTTCGCGCATATCTGGAGAGCAATCTTCAAGGACAGGACCCCCAGCGCCTGACGAAACTGTTCTACATCGCGCCGGTATTCCGCTATGATCGCCCTCAAGCGGGCCGTTATCGCCAGCATCATCAGGCCGGCGCCGAGGCCATTGGTTCCTCACAGCCCGAAGTAGATGCGGAGATAATCCAACTGAGTATGGCTTTCTTTGCGCGCCTCGGCCTTGACGAGGTGACATTGCTGCTCAATTCCGTGGGCTGCCCCACTTGCCGCCCGGAGTCTGCCCAAGCACTGCAAGACTTTGTGAAGCCCCACCTGGACGAGATGTGCGCTGATTGTCAGCGACGTTATGAGACCAATCCGCTGCGCCTGCTGGATTGCAAGAATGAACGCTGCCGCCAGATTATGCAGCCAGCGCCGAGTATGTTGGATATGCTATGCATTGAATGCGCCGAGCACTTTGATAAGCTCCAGCAGACCCTGGATTTACTGGATATCGCTTACACCGTTGATCCCCACATCGTCCGGGGACTGGATTATTACACTAAGACGGCCTTTGAATTTGTGGCCCCCGGACTGGGGGCCCAGGACTCTATCGGCGGTGGTGGCCGCTACGACCCTCTTATTGAGCAGTGCGGCGGGCCGCCCACGCCGGCGGTAGGGGTGGGCATTGGCCTGGAGCGAGTCCTGATAGCTCAGGAGTCCGCCGGCGTCGTCCAGGAGGAGGCGCCGCGCGAGGGCGTATTCGTGGTGACTATTAGTGAGGCGGCCTGGCCCGAAGGTCTGAAACTGCTGGCCCAGTTGCGCGCGGCGGGCATCCCTGCCGAGATTGACTACCGCCAGCGCAGCATCCGTGCCCAGCTCCGGTATGCCGACGCGGAGGGCTACCGCTGGGCGGCAATTCTGGGCGAGGACGAACTTCAGCAGCAGACAGTTACGCTGCGAGATATGGTTAGCGGCGAGCAGGAGAGCATCCCGCAGTCGGAACTGATAGCGCGACTGAGCGCGGAGCTGTAGCAGCGTGAACGACGCCGAAGGCAGTCACTGTAGGCTTTCATATCTCAGCATTTTCTAGGGTCTTTTTCGCCTCTATTCCACAGGCAGTGCACAGATGGTTTTCACTAGGAGGAGAGACCTCGGATGAACGAAGCTGAAGCCGACATCATTGAACGACTGCTGGCCGCCCGACCTATGCCGGAGGAGGGCTACTCTGGGGGTGATCCTGTCGTACTGACCGAAGAGGAACTTGGGGAACTTGAGACTGAGAATATTCCTCCCGGGGTGAGCATTGAGGTCGGCGACGAACATAAGGGAGATTGGGTGGTAACGT
>JAUWJN010000079.1 GCA_030607655.1 bacterium | reverse complement strand
GTAGCGTCCATCGAGCCGATTATTACTGAGCTTTTGACCTATGAGGAGCCTGAGGTGCGGGGGCGAGCCGCGGTGATACTGGGCCAGACTATTGACCAAACCACCAAGTTTGTCCGCGGCGTTCAGACGGTTACTCCTATCCCTATGGCTGAGGCGCAAAAAACGGTCGGGCCACTGGTAGAACGGCTTAATACGGACGCCAGTTGGACGGTGCGCCGCAAGGCAGCCCTCGCTCTAGGCCGACTATATGATGCTGGCCGCCAGCCCGTAATCCTTCAGGCTCTTCTGGCTCATCTCAATGACCCTCAACCTCCGGTGAAAGCGGCCGCGGTAGAGGCCCTGGGCCTGATTGGTGACCCGTCAGTGGCGCGCCCCTTAGTTGATACTTTGGTAACCAACCGCCGAGGGGCGGAGCGCGAACTGGCCATTGCCTTACAACGACTGGGTACGCCAGCGATTGTGGCTTTGCCACCAGCCCTAAACGATACAGATAGCCAGGTACGGCGTATAGCCACGGAAGTGGCGGCCCAAATAGGTACATCAAAGGCATCCGAGCCGCTAGGGAAACGGCTAAGTGATTCGGATGCGACCATACGGCGGCTGGCGGCGGAGGCCCGGGTACCAATAGCCACCCCCGAGGTGGTGCCGCCGCTAGTGGCTGCCCTTGCCGATCCGGATTGGAAGGTATATCACGCGGCTCAGCAGGCCCTGGCGCGAATAGGTGCCCCCGCCGTAAAGGCGCTAATTGCACGTCTGGGTAGTGGCGATGCTCGCATTAACTACATGGCCGAGCAGGCCCTGGCGGCCATCGGTGAGCCGGCCATACCTGAGCTGTTGCTAGCTCTACACTCGCCTACTGAGTCGGTGCGCAAGTGGGCCGCGGTGGGGTTGGGAGACATTGGCACCGCAGGAGTAGAGCCTCTCACCCAGGTGTTGACTGACCCGGCGGCTTCGCCTGCCGCCCAGGCAATGGCCGCCCGGGCCTTGGGTTACAGTGGCGCTAGTGCTGCGGTTGAAGCTCTACTGAAGGCAGCCACGGCTGCCCAGGTGGAAGTGCGCATCGCCGCTCTGAAGGCAATAAACGATATTCGCCACCCCGAAGGCACCCCCACGTTAGTGGCTGCCCTCAGCGATTCATCCTCAGCGGTACGCGACACAGCTATGAGTATACTCAAGCAGTGGCGTCTGGGCGAGGTGGAAGAGGCGCTGCGCCAGGTGCTGAACCAAGCTGATGAGAACGCCCAGCGCCGCGCCGCGATTGTGCTAGCTTATTACCATTCCCCTACGGCCGGGGCGCTGCTATATGAGGCACTAGGCGCCGCTGACCAAGCCCCGGTCAGCACTGGCAACCTCGAGGAGATACTACATTCTGCTATCAGCGACCCTCAGGAAGCCGACCATATAAAGCGGCAGGCTATTCAGAGTCTGGGCTACGTAGGTACCAGCCAATCAGTGTCGGTGTTGAAGGCACTGTTGACGCCGGGGGCGCCCTATGAGCTGGTGGCCGCTCGCGCCGTGGCTGCGATTGGGACCCGAGCAACTGAGGGCGAGGCGACCGAGCGGCTGAGCGAGGCGACGGAACTATTGCTGCAGATGTTTAAGGAGACTGACAGTGAAGAGTTACGCCTGAGTATGGCAGCGGCCCTGTCACTGATGAAGCAGCAGCCCGTGCCGGCGTTGGTGAAAGCCTTCACAACCTATCCTGACTCGTTGAAGCCTTGGATTGCCGGCATCTTAGGGGCGCTCGGGGAGCCGGCTAATGAAGATGTGAGGAAAGAGCGAGGAATAACCAAGGACGCCCAGCAAAAGGCCTGGTGTACAGCAACTTTAGAACTCATTGGCAATCCTGAGGCACTAGTGTATCTTAGGTTTCTGCCCCCAGAGGAACAACCTGACCCTGACCGCGTCGCCGAGGGCAAGAAGTTTGTTGACCGTATAGTAGCCGTCCGATGACCCCACAGGGTCCCAGAAGGTGAGTTGATAATGGCGAGCAAGCGGAGCATTACAACTATTGCTATTGTCTTATTGATTGCCGCCGGGGTGTATTGGCTGACCTACCAACACCGGGTGCGCCAGACCCGTGACCTGATAGTCACGCTGGCCTCGGACGACCATAAGGAAGCCATGGAGGCTATGCAGAAGCTCAGGGCCCACGGCATTGATCTATATCCCCATTTGATCACTGCCATCACCAGTGGTGTGTCCCGGGCGCGATGGCGCAGCGCGGTGTTACTCGGCCAATTAGATGATCAGCGGGCTAGCGAGCCGCTGATTAAGCTGCTCAACGATCCGGAACCCGCAGTCTGCGCCGCCGCCGCGGGGGCCCTGGGCCATCTGGGAGCCAGGACTGCTATACCGCAGCTAATCTCAGTCCTAAGCGACTATAACAAAGAACTGGAGCCACGGATAGCTGCCGCCTGCACCTTGGGTTCGCTGGAGGCCGAGGAGGCTGTGGAGGAACTAACGGCGGCGCTAAAAGGGCCAGCAGTTCCCCCGGAGCTAGCTGAGCACTTCTGGCAGCTACAAGTGGCGGCCGCCGAGGCATTGGGCGCTATTGGCACGACGGAGGCAGCCAGCGGCTTGATTGAAGCAGTCAAGCCCAGCCAACAGGACGATGAGCGAGTGCGGCAGGCAGCGGCCTATGCCCTGGGTGACGCCGGCGCCCGGCTACAGTATGAAGAGGCCGAACTGACTAGCATCATTGAAGCACTGCTCCAGGCCTTAAATGACGAAGTCGGAGATGTCCGCATCGCCGCTACCCACTCCTGGGGGCTATTCACTGCCCCGGAGGGACAGGCGGAAAAGGTGGCTGAGGCTCTACGGCAGGCTAGTGCAGACCCTCACTATTGGGTCCGCCAGGCGGCCCAGCACAGCCGGGGACAACCCTAGATAATGCAGCAGGCAAATCAAGCGGCGAGGGGAGACTTACAGATGTGGCGATCGCCCAGATTACGTATTACACTCATAGCACTAACCGCCCTGGCCGGCGTGGTGACCGGCTGCGCCGTTGACCCTATGGAGAGGCTCTCCCAGGACGTAGAAGTACCCGATGTGGCCATCCGCGAACGAGCCATCTATGCCCTGGCGAGTTTATCGGATTCCCGGGCTATCAGGACACTGCTGGAAGTACTGGAGAGTGATGAACAGATGTATGACCTGGCAGCAGTGGCCCTGGTTAAGAAAGGCCGCGAGTTGAGTGAACGTCCTAAGACTAATCCGGTAGTTGAGGAGGTTACTGAACTTCTGGGCAAGCAGCATCTAGGCGAACCGTTCCGGGCCCGGGCGGCGTGGGTGCTGGGAGAAATCGGCGATCGCACGGCCATACCCGCGCTCCGAACTGCTTCCGCAGCCGGTCCGGGCTTATCACTTGTGGTGGACCAAGCCAATCAGTCCTTGGAAAAATTAGGGGATGCCAGCCAGGGCTGCTCCTACGAAATCCCCCTGGGCACCTTACGAGGCACGGTGGAGGTACTCCCCCAGATAGAACCTCTGCCGCCGATTGAGACGGAGGCGAGTTCGGGATAGCAGTATGGGTAGCGCGGCTAGTAGTATGAATAAGCAAGCCCATTGGTTTCCCTCTAACTCCAACGGATACTAAGTCTTGTCGCGCGTAGGCCAGGTTCTCTAACCGGGCCGCGATGCTACGTAGGGCGAGAACCTGCGCTACGCGGTAGGTTCTCGTCGGGAACGACCTTCAGAGTGAGGCCCACGTCGATATTACCAAATGTATGCCGCCCATCGCCGCACCCGGCCCTACTGAGGGGCGGAGCGATGTTCTTGCTATCAGTTCTTCTGGTAGCAAGTAGCTCGACGCGCCTACACCCCAGCCCCATCCCCGGCCTACCTCTCCCCCTGGACGAGCCCCACTCACTATCTCTTAGCTTACCGCGGCCACCGGCAGACTCATCCTGGCAACAGGTTATCACCACCAAGTTGCCCGCCGCACGGGAGCCAGTATTTCCCGACCGCAGACGGGCCTACCGGAAACTGTATGTAGCTCCCGCTCAACCTCTGCCTTCGCGCCTGGGTGTGCTGGAGTACCAGTATCCCATTGACCTGGGCTACCAGGGACGGGCGGCGCCCGAGTTTTGTCCTGGCTATCTTCCGGAACACTATCCGGAAAAGACCCTGGACGAATTCTGCTACCGCTCCTATACCACCTTGCCGTGGTTGCAGCAGTATGGCTGGGCCAATCCCTACCAGATTGCTGCGGCAGAAGTGCAAACTTGGAACGATGAGCGCCGCGTGCGGTGGCAGCGAGCAGCGTTGGCAGCAGTTTATGCGGCTCGCAACCCCGGCACGGAGCAGTGGGCCGGTGACATTGTTCGGGCCGTATTAGGTCGCCAACGGTTCCTGACTAGCGAGCTAATGATAGACGTAGCCATCCCCGAGATTGCCCGGATAATGCCTGAACATCTTACGGCGGGGACCGCCGGGCCCGGCGAGACCGCCATTGACCTACGCGTGGCAACAAGTACCTCGTTTGACTCCGCCAGTTGTACCCAGGATATGCTGCTGACCGCTGCGCAGCGAGGTCTGCAGGCGGTAGTGGTTGCCGACCGCAATCGCCTGGACGGCGCCCAGCGCGCCCAACGTATCGCCCAACGTCTTCAAGTCCAAGGCCGGCTGCCGGCTGAGTTCCAAGTCATCGTCGGCGAGCACATAGAGACCCTCAGTGGTGGGGTGCTGGGCCTGTTCCTTAACTGGCGGGTTCCCGAACAGATGACGATGAAGGCGACCGTGGATATAATACACAAACAGGGGGGGCTGGCCCTATTGGTGCATCCCGGTGTCCCGGGGGGCCCGCGGCAACTTAGACAGATGCCGTTTGACGGCTATCTTATCCAGCCTGGCTTATTCGAGATGTTTCGCACCCTTAACTTACTCTATGACCCGAGCCTAGCGCACAAGCCGGCCCTGTATGCCAGCAATAGCCTATATGCTGCGGGAGTCGGGCTGCCGTATTCTATAATCGAGACAAATGATACCAGCCCTGAGAGTTTGAAGAAAGCCCTGGCCGCCGGACGCGCCTATGCGGCCAGCAGTCTGTATCTACCGTGGATGGCCATGGTAAGCCTGAAGCCTCTGGGCCAGGCCGAGAGCATCCTCAACCGTTTCTTTGTATGGCACGATGGGCTGGGGGGAATACTATGTGATGTGCTGCACGCTGATAACGTGACGCTGAGGACCACCTGGGACCGGGAGCTACAGGGCTGGATGGGACTGGACCGCCTGCCTGACGGCATCCGCAAAATAAGTGATCGCACCTCCCCGCTGCTGGAGTGGCCCCACGTTACGGCCCTGGCGGCCGAGTATTCATATTTTCAACTGCATTATGACCGACGAGAAAAGAAAGTAACCCTCACCGGACGATACCTTTGGTAGGGAGGATGACTGGATGAATATTCGCAGGTATCAGTCCTCAGACCGGGACCGGCTCGTTGAAATCACGCTGAGGGTCTTTGCGCCGGTCTCTATTGACGCCGCTATCCAGCAGCGTTGGGGGCTACTCAACGACGTCAGTTGGCAGGACCGCCGGGCCGCCGCCATTGACGCCGATTTGCAGGCCAACCCCGATGGTGTCTTTGTCGCCGAACGCCGGGGGGAAGTGGTGGGATTTATCACCACTACCCTAGATGACCACACCAGGACCGGCCGGATCCCTAATTTGGCCGTAGCTAGTGACCATCAGGGCCAGGGCATTGGTAAGGCGCTGATGACTGCGGCCCTTGACTATTTCCAGCAAAGCGGTATGATATATGCTAGGATTGAGACGCTCACTACCAATGAGGTGGGACAAACCTTTTATCCCCAAGTGGGCTTCAGCGAAGTGAGCCGACAAATATACTATTTTATGAGATTAGAGGACCGGCAGGATTTGTAATTATTGTCCTCGGGGAAGAAAGCAGATGCGGGGCCGAAGATACTTGAGCTTACTACTACTAATCATTCTAACTGGGGCCGGCCTAGCCAGTGAGGCAGCCGAGCTAGTACGGGTACAGTTCGCCCCTCAGCAACTGCCGGGGGTAGAAGCCGCCTTGGAAGCCGCGGCCAGCAGTGGCAAGCCGGTATACGTGTATATCTACGCCGTCCGCGACTCCAAGTGCACCTACATGGAGGAAAAAACACTATCTAACCCGCCGGTGCTGGCCGGCTTGCGGAGCTACCAAGTATGCGCGGTGAACATTCATAATCCCGAGGATCGCAGTTTCCTCCAGCAGCATAAGGTCTTGCCCGCCACCGACGAAGAGCGACGCATCAAGACCTACCGGCTTCCTACCCATCTCTTTCTCAACAACAGTGGTCAAGAGGCTTACCGGTGCGACGGGTATCTGCCGGCGGGATGGTTTACGAGGGTGCTGGAAAATGTGACGTTGCTGATCAAGGCCCAGGCGGCCGTGCAGGCTGAGCCCCAGGATGCCCGGGCCTATGCGCAATTGGGGCATATATGGCTGGTGCTGCAAAACTATGACAAAGCTCGCGAGTATCTAAACAAGGCAGTGAGCCTGGACCCCAATAATGAAATGGGAGCCAAGGCCGAGGCGGGCCTGGGTTTGGCCATTATGGCTATACCGGACAATCCGCAGCAGGCCTATGCCGACCTGGCAAACTATGTGCAAACTTATCCGCACAGCCCCCAGGCGCTGGAGGCTCGTTACTATATGGCGGTCGCCCTCGTTGCCGCGGACAACATCCCCGAGGCTATCAAAATACTAGAGAGCTTCGAGACCGATGACAAATCTGCGCCCGAATATGACAGCCCCTGGACTCCCAACGCCTTGGGCCTGCTCAGACGACTCCGCCAGTATGTGGCTCAGTGACCAGTGGCTGATGCCCGCGCCGGCCACCACACAATCCCCTTAGGTCCAGCCGTATTCGTAGCCGGCCTCATACATAGCGACAATGTTCTCGGGCGGGCCGACATCCTGAATATTGTGGCACGGGGCAAGAATATACCCGCCACCTTGCCCTAAAATCCGCAGGTTATCTAAAACTTCCTGGCGCACTTCTTCCACTGTGCCGAAGGGCAAGGTGTACTGGTTATCCATCGCCCCGTGAAAGATTATTTTATCGCCGAAGTCACGCTTCAGCCCTTCCCGTTCCATCCCCTTACAGCGCCACTGGATGGGGTTGAGAACATCAATGCCGGCGTCAATCATATCGGGGATTGTCTCTCTTACCGCGCCGTCACTGTGATGGAAGACGTAAGCCCCCGCCTGGTGGGCGAGGTCTATCATGCGTTTCATTCTAGGCAGGAGAAACTCACGAAACTGGTCTCGCGAGAGTAACAAAGTCTCTTGCGCACCTAGATCTTCGGCTACATAGCAAATCATCACTTGGCCCGGGATCTGCTCGAAAATACGGCGAGTATTCTCGTAACAAAAGTCAAAGAGCTTATCCAGGCAGTAGTGCACGATCTCGGGATTCAGGATGAGGTCCATATAAGCCTGCTCCATACCCCGCAGGCCTTTATAGATTAGAAACGGCTCCGACCCTCCTCCCTTAATCGGATAGTCCTCCTTGCCCATAATCTGGTCCGGAATTGTGGAATAATCCCACCAATCAGGGCTGCGCCAAGTACAGTTATGCTCAATCTCCTCCACCGTCTGGTATTGGCCCAGAGAGCAAGAGCACCAGGCCTCGTGGGCTTCGGGTGGGCCGCCGACATATATGGGCGCGACGGTTACGGGACAATCAATATGCAGGTATCTGTACACTTCCGCAAGGTGATCACAGCGCAAGTAGCGCATCAGCTTTAGGCTAGCCTCTTCGGTGGCCCAATAATCCATAGGCACCCGGTCAGGCTTTTCCCGATTGAGCACGGCCAACCACCGCTCGCGCGGCGTCATCGTCTCTTTAGGCATATTGGGAACTTCCTCAAGTATTGGCGTTAGCTCCAGCCATGCTCATAGCATGTCTCGTACATAGCGACAATACTTTCCGGCTTGCTGACGGCTTGGATATTGTGGCAGGGCCCGAGGATATATCCCCCGCCGGCCCCCAATATCCGCAGGTTATCTAAAACTTCCTGGCGCACCTCTTCCACCGTGCCGAAGGGCAAGGTGTATTGGTTATCCATCGCCCCGTGAAAGATTATTTTATCGCCGAAGTCCCGCTTCAGCCCTTCGCGTTCCATCCCAGCACCGCGCCACTGAACCGGGTCCAGCACATCAATGCCCGCCCCGATCATGTTGGGAATATTCTCCCGCACCGCGCCGTCACTGTGGTGAACGACGAAGGCTCCCGCCGAGTGGACAAGATCAATCATCCGCTTCATGTGGGGAATGAAGAACTCTTCAATGTGGGCCAGCGAAATCAGCAGGCCCTGCTGCGAGCCCACATCCTCAGCGACCCATGTCCAGACCACCTGGCCAGGAATAGCCTCGTAAGTGCGCAGAGTATCCTGGCAACACAATTCATAGAGTTTCTCAAGGCAGTGGTGTACCATCTCAGGCTTTTGGATGAGATCAAGGTACGCCCGCTCTACTCCCCGCAGCAACCACTTATAGGTATCAAACGGTTCCGAGCCGGCACTCGAAATCACGCCATCCTCCTTGTCTTTGATCTGCTCGGGGATTACCGAATAGTCCCACCAGTCGGGCTCAGGCCAGGTATAGTTCCGCTCGATCTCCTCGACCGTCTCGTACTGAGCCAGGGGGTGATAGATAGGGTCACGATAGGTGCCAAGTCCGTAGTCCGTATTCTGGTAGCGCGCGCCGAAAACATCCTCGTCCTCCGGTATCGGAGGGCCGACGTAACGCGGCGCCGCCACTACGCCCGGATCAATGTGCAGACGCTCATACATCTGCCCAATATCTGTGACGCCCAGGTATTCCATAAGCTTATGAGTGGCCTCGGGCGTGGCCCGGTAGTCGGTAGGCACCCGGTCGGGCTTTTCCCG
>JAUWJN010000007.1 GCA_030607655.1 bacterium | reverse complement strand
GTGAACGACGTCAGCTTTGAACTGCTTACCCTCAATCACTATGCCCTTCTCAAATAGCTCTTTAACCTTCTTAGGCGTCAGGCTTTCGTCTCGGGGCTGAACCAGGACTTCATATTCTTTGGGATGTTCAAACTTCGGGTGAGTGAGTTCGTAGGCCAGAGTGCCATCATTAGTAAGAATTATCAGGCCCTCAGAGTCTTTGTCCAGTCTGCCCACCGGATAAACTCGGGGCTGAGGAGGGGCCAGGTCCACAACCGTGGTCCTGCCTTTCTCGTCTCGTGCTGTGGATATCACTCCCAGGGGTTTATAAAGGGCGTAGTAAACTAGTCTTTGTGGCTGGGGAGTAATAACTTGACCTTGGAAAACAACGCAGTCATTTTCGGGGTCAACCCTCATCCCTAACGAAGCCGGCGCGCCGTTGACATAAACATCACCGGCGCCAATATGCTCGTCGGCCTTACGCCGGGAGCATATTCCGGCCTGGGCTAAGTACTTATTGAGGCGGATACTGCTCATCAGCTCAATGAGTGTGACGCTACGACTACGAGGCGAAATGCTGCTGGAACTGGGCCAGGACCTGCTGGGAGGTGCCGGTGCCGGTAGTGCCGAGCTGCTGAATGGTGATGGAGGCGACCAGGTTACCCAGTAAGGCGGCCTCGGGCAGGCTGGCGCCGGCACATAGGGCACACACAATTCCTACTACGGTGGTATCGCCGGCGCCCACGATGTCTATCTCGCCGCGGACGGGAATAGCGGGTACGTGAGTACAGCCCTCAGCGGTACACGCCGAGATACCCTCCTCACCCAGAGTAACGAAGACGGGCTGACCGGTGCGGTCGGCCAGTTGTCGGGCACATTCTTCAGCCCGGGCTCGCGGCACTGTCGCCCGTGGTTGGCCCTCTATGGCGAGTACTGCCTCATATTGGTTAGGCTTGATTATCAGGCTTCTAAATTCGCCGATGCGGGCGCGCGAGTCAACGAGGAAGACCTTGTCCGGGTAAGTTTCGGCTAACTCCACCAGTGCCAGTCTCACTTGGTCAGTGATGACGCCACAATTCCGCTCTTCTTGCTGGTCGGCGACTATCACGCCGTCAACATCAGGAACGATCTCCCTTAACTGCTCAAGCAACGCCGCCTGAATCTTAGGGCTCAGTGGCTGGAGATTCTTAATATCAAAGCGGTTCATTTCCTCTTCGGTTCCGTCGGCGGCTCGCTCCATCGGCTTGGTGTAAGTGGGCGTGAAAACATCTGCGCTTCTCACCAAATAATCCAGCGTCACACCCCGCTGTGTTAAGGCTTGGGTCAGTTCATAGCCTTGCCCATCATCACCCAGCAGACCGACGGCATAAACAGTGCCCACCCCCAAGGTCAGTAAGTTGCCACAGACGTTGCCGGCCGCTCCCGGGCTGGGACGTATGGCCACTACCTGGTAGACTTCCTTACCCGTCTCCCGGGAAATCTCGGTCAGAGTCGGGTCAACAATCAAGTACTTGTCCAGGAAATAGTCGCCGACTACGGCCACGGAAATCGCGGGGAGTCGGTCCAGAATTTCTCGCAATCTTGTCTCCTTCATAGTGCCTAGTATATTCCCGCTGAGTTTCTATCCAGCGAGTTGGGTTAGTATCAAGCGATGCAGAGTCCTGAAGCTAATTCGGTGGTCGGCGTTGATGTAGAAACTCTCTCCCCCATCGGCCACGGTGCGCACCAGAATTGTCTTCCACGGGCGAAAGTAATAGAAGGGATCGCTCTTGGGTGCCTCCTGATGATAATTGTCGGGTAACGGGATTAGGTCAAAGACCGCCGTAGTGAAATGGCAAATCTCTCGCCCTTCCTGGCGAGCTACGTTGCGGGCCATAGCCAGAGCCTTAAGATAGGTCTCCGGGCCCATAACCGCCGTGCCAATATTCAGCATAACCCCGCCTTCCAGTTTCGAGACAGTGTGCGCCAGCGTGAGGAAGTCGCGATATGAAGCAGCGCCAATGGCCGCGCCGTCACAGTTGGGATGCTCGTGGACAATGTCAGAGCCAATACCTACATGCAGCGTTACCGGCACCTGCATCTCATAGGCAGCGGCTAGAATGCTGACGTCTTTGTGAGGGAAATTACCTTGTAGAATTTCCCGCCCCGCAGCCTCCCCAAACCCGATGTTCTCGGTGGCGGCCTGCTGAGCAAAATCATTAAGGACCCCTGTCTCTTGCCACAACCCGAACTGGCCTTCGCTTATATAGCGAGCCACGCTTTCAGTAGTAGCACCAATCAGGGCAAGCTCAGTGTCGTGGATGGCCACGGCACCATTCGCCCCGATATGGGTGATAATCCCTCGGCGCAGCAAGTCAATCACAAACCGCGACAGGCCCACCTTGACTACATGAGCCCCCATCATCAGAATGACCGGCTTGCCCTGCTGGTGGGCGGCCACTACCCGGTCAGCCACAGCAGTCAAATCCTCACTGACAAGCGGATCAAAGGAGTCATCAAGCTGATAGACCTCTGCCAGGGACATGTCGTGCTGACGTTCAGAAAGGGGAAGCAGTGTGAGTTTACTGCGATCAAAGATAGGATAAGGCATACTCAAATCTCTCCCCATAGATAGGCGACCAGGGCCTGTTGGTCACGGAATTCGGGGATGATAATGTCGGCGCCAGCGCCAACTAATCGCTGGCGCTTCCACTGATCAATGCCCTTTCTTTCCCGCTCATTAGTGGCCACGCCGATGGCGATTCCCCCTACTTGCTTGGTGTTTTCTATTTCCACATAGCCATCACCGAAGCCCACCAATTCCGCACCATGCAGGTCGTGAGTGTTGATTATATCCTGAATCACCATCGCCTTGGAGTAGTTCTCATAGTCGTCAATAGCCCCGAAGATGCGGTCACCAAAGTACTTGTTCATTCCCACGGCCCCCGCCTCATCCAATACATAAGGGCGGTCGGTGCCGCTGGCTAAGTACATTTCAACGCCGCGCTGCTGAAAGTTCTCCAGAATTCGTATAGCGCCAGGCACCAACATCTCCTCGGCAGTCAACTGTCCGCTTTTCAGGCCAGCGACCCGGTCCTTAATCCGCTCCCAGAGCAGATCCAGGTATTGGTACTTATAATCCAGCGGCTCCTGGGGCGAGCCGCCCCGCTTCTCAATCTCCTCACCGAGGCGGATCATCTGATAGATGGTCTGCTTGCCGGTCAGTTGCGTGACAAAATCCTTGACCAGCGTGTGAATATCCTCTTCAGTTTCATCCGGCTGCCGATACCCATTGAGGATGTCCACCATCATCGGTATCATAACATCCTGCCAGCCCTCGCGAATCAAGGAGATGGTGCCATCAAAATCAAACAGGGCTGACCGGATCGTCCCGCGGGGCAAGTCCGGATTAAGAATCTCAATGCTCGTGTCAGGCAGAGCGTTGCTTACCATTTCGTTTTCTCCTGAGACCGGCTAGTAACCGTATTACCTATAAAGAGACTGTTGCAAAACCCGTAGGAGCGACATCTTGTCCGCCGTAGCCGCCTTAGCGGCGAAGGCGGGTCTTGTCGCGATAGGTGTCTATCTTTGTCCAGCCGAACCTACACAGTTTATTCTCGCCAGCGGCCCTTAGTTGCCTTTGGCAACAGTCTCATAAAGACTGTCTGTGCCCGCTTAGCCGCCCAGCAAGCTCTCCATAATGTAGAGGTCCAGTTCCTCGTAGTCTCGGTCGGCAATCATCGCCTCAATCTTGTCATCATCCAGGCTCCGACTTATCTCCAGCAGTCGCAGGAACATCGTCCGGCTATTGCTCAGGTGCTTGGTGGCCACTTCATCCTTCTGCGTACGGAGCGCCTTCACGTCCAGGCCAACTATCTCCCCATTATTCCCGTAGTCATATTTGTCCAGAATCCGTACCTGGTTGAAGGCGCGGCGCAGGTCCACCGCCCCAAACGACTTATCCTCATCAAACTTGAGACCGTTCTGGTCATTCAGGTGCACGGTCCATAGCTTACCGCAAGCCAGGGCAAATCCCATCTCATCCGAAGGATCCGCTCCCGCCAGGATGGCGTGAGCACTCTCAATGTTCACGCCCACCCGCTCAGGAGCAATGCTCATTGATCCCAGGGCGATGGCATGGCCAGCGGTGGGAATGTAAGCTTGATCCATCGGCTCATTGGGCTTCGGCTCAATGGCCAGACGAATTTGGGAGTCGTATTCCAGCATATCGTTCAAGGCGGAGAGGAGCAGGTCAGTAGACTGCTTGCTGTCCTTGGCCTCGCGCAGGTAAGTGCCTTCCCGGGCCAGCCACAGGACGATTAGGTCCGTACCCAGCCCGCTCGCAATATCAATAGCGCGGCGACTGCGCTCGCGAGCATACTCCCGGCAGGCCGCATCATTAGAGGTATAAGCCCCGTCTATCGTGCGCGGGTCCTCCCACAAGCGAGGAGCTACGAATTCGGCTACCAGGCCGTGCTCGTCCAACTGTTGGCGTACAGCCTCCGCCCGCTGTGTTATTTGCTGCGGAGTCAGCTCGTTCATCTCGGGCACTGCATCATCGTCATGGAACTGCACCGCGTCAAACCCTAGTTCTTTGTACATACCCAGCTTTTCGGCAAAAGTTAGTGTTTCTCGCACCGGCGGCCCAAACGGATCCGCCCCTTCATGGATGTTCCACGGCCCGAACGAAAATCGGAATTTGCCTGGCATGGTTAACGACCTCCTTATTCTTTAGTGTCCCATCATTGGTTATTCTACAAGCCACACCAATATCCTTCGGTGACTGATGGCCTAACTGCTGATAATGCCGCCGCCCAATAATAAGTCACCGCGGTAGAAGACGGCAGCCTGGCCAGGCGACACCGCTTGGTTGTGAGCAGTTAACGATAGCTGGGCGGTGTCCGGCCCGGTAATGGTAACGGTTCCCGCCACCGGTCGGGCCCGGTAGCGCAGTTCGATCTGGGCCGCCACAGTTTCGCCGACCTCCGGGGCAGCAATCGCAACCCAGTTAACTTCTTCAAGCTCACATTGACGCCGATTTAGTTTCTCGCGTGGGCCGACAATCAGTGTATTTTCTTCGGTGTCTTTGGATAGTACGTATAACGGTGGGCCCCCGCCCACTCCCAGGCCGTGGCGCTGGCCGATGGTATAGCCAGGCAGGCCCTCATGAGCACCCAGAACTTGGCCCGCAGTGTCCTTTATAGATCCTGACTCGAACTCAACGCGGCCTTGCAGAAACTGGCGGTAGTCGCCGTCTGGGATAAAGCAAATATCCTGGCTCTCAGCAGTATTAGTCACTGACAAAGCTAGTTGTTCGGCAATTTCGCGCACCTGCTGCTTGGTATATTCACCCAGCGGCAGGACGGTACGAGCTAATTGCTCTTGGCTGAGGCCATACAGCATATACGATTGGTCCTTGGCTCTATCTCGTCCGCGCCGCAGCACATAGCGCTGGTCGCGCTGCTCGACAATTGTGTAGTGGCCGGTCGCCAAGTGATCGCAATCCGCTTCGCGGGTGCGTAGCAGCACTGCCCACTTAATGAACCGGTTGCAGCGCAGGCAAGGATTGGGGGTGCGTCCGGCTTCGTACTCAGCACAGAAGTACTCAATGACCTGCTTTTCGAACTCTACTGTCAGGTCGAAGGTATAATGGCGGATACCCAGTATTTCACAGACCCGTTGCGCCTGCTGGGCCGGCAAATCATCGGGGAGCAATTTGAGCGTGGCCCCAACTACCTCGTGGCCTTCCCGTAGCAGTAGTGCCGCCGCCACACTGGAATCCACTCCCCCGCTCATTGCTACCATCACTCGACTCATAGTCTAACCTCGCAACATTGCCAACAGCTATGCTGATTATAACACAACAATCTTGTTCACGGCAGTCTTGGGCTTCTCCTGCAATCCGCAGGCAGGTATGCCGCCGCATGCAAGGGAAATATCATCTACTATTGACAGTTTCTAGGTGAAAACCAATATGAGTGAAGCAAATACCAATTTTGATGTGATCGGGCTGGGCGGCTGCGCCTGGGATCTATTGGGCATCGCCAGTAAGTACCCCCAGATTGATGAGAAGGTGCCGCTGGTGAGCTTCGAGCAGCAGGGCGGCGGCCAGGCCGGCACGGCAATGGTTACCGTGTCACGGCTGGGAGGGAAAGCCGCCGTAGTGGGCAATACGGGCGATGACGAGTTCGGCGAGAAAATCAGGCAAAGTTTTGTGGAGGAGGACGTTGACATCTCGCATCTGCATATCGTATCAGGAGCCACCTCACATATGGCCCTTTGCATTAGCGATGCCGAGACCGGCCAGCGAAGTATACTGTATGGCGAGGGCACTAAAGGCAAAATGCCCCCTGAGCAGCTCGACCGGAACTTCATCACCAGTTGCCGCTGTTTTCTGACTGATACTCATCATTTTCAGGCCGGGTTGGTCGCCGCGCGCTGGGCCCGAGAGGCCGGGATCCCCGTGGTAATAGACCTGGAACGATTCCGGGAGACTAACGAGCAACTGATGGCCGTGGCCGACTACCCGGTATTGCCCGCTGAATATGCCCTGGAATTCACTGGCGAGGTGGAGCTGGCGGCGGCAGTAGACAAGCTCCTGGCTTATCAGCCCACTGTTCTAGTTATTACCCGGGGACCAGAGGGGTCAGTGGCCTACGCTGAGGGCGAGGTCATTGAGCAGCCCGCTTTCACAGTGGAGCCGGTAGTAGATGCCACCGGAGCTGGTGATGTCTTCCACGGAGCCTTTGCCTACGGGCTATCCCTGGGCTACGAGGTGCGGAAAAATCTGGCCTTCGCTAGTGTGGTAGCCGCCCTGAATTGCCGTAGGCTGGGTGGTCGCGCTGGCATTCCTACCTGGGAAGAATTGGAAGAATTTTGGCCAGCGGCTGCCGATCTGTAGGGACTGGCGGCATCTCGCTTGTGGTTATCTCTTTCCTATGGTCCACCTCACACTGGGCATCCCCCACCACTTCTGCACCAGTCGCAAGTGAAACTCTGGCTTGCTCATTGTGGCCCAAAAGCCTATAATCTTAGGAGTAGGACCAAAACTAGGCAGAAACTAAAGATGCGATATCGTACTCTTATCATTACCATCACAATTCTGGGAGCTATCCTGGTCAGCATGACCCGTAACGGTGCTGCGGAGGGGGACAGCCCGGCTCCAATCATCTATGTAGCAGCGCCGGTAGTGCGTGGGGATGAAGCGGGGCTGGCGGTGCAGATTCCGAGCACTGAGCAGATAACTGCTGAGCAGGTCAAGTATCTGAATGACCCGCCCCGCGCCTATATTGACCTGCCCGGGGCGCGATGCCAACCGGCGGCGGGAACCAGATATATCGGACAGGGCGGTGTGTGGCGGGTGCGCTGGGGGCAGTTCTCTGCTGAGCCGCTGGTGGCCCGATTTGTTTTGGATTTGCAAGGGCAGCAGGAGGTAAGGTGGGAGCCTCATCCCGAGGGCTACGGTGGGGCGTTGATCGTGGGCCAGTTCGACGGCGATGAGCCGATAATCGAGCCTTGCCGCCCACAGTTACAGGCCGTCAAGACGAGGCGAGACGACGATCAGACTACCATAATCGAGATAGACTTGTCGCTGCCGGTGCAGTGGAGTTATGATGTCACCGCACAGCCCAAGCTGATTCAGTTGAATATCCGAGACGCACAGCTTCCCGAAGGCCCGCTGCGACAGGCAGTGGGTGGTGACTTTGTTCGCGGAATAGAGGCAGCAGCCGAGTTGGGCGGGGTGCGAGTAAAGATTCATCTCACACAGCTCATTGGCTTTGAGGTGACTAACTCTCAGCAGCCTAGGCACATACAGTTTGCGTTCCGACGACAGGAGCTTGCCGGACCGATTGTCGTCATTGACCCCGGCCCCGGCGGCGAAGACAAGGGAGCGGAGGGGAGGGATCTGCTGGAAAAAGATATCAATCTGGATGTAGCCACTCGCGTGGGCAGCCAACTGATGATCCGTGATGCCCGCATTATGATGACGCGCGCCAGTGATGTTTACGTGGACCTATTTGCTCGGCCCCAGTTGACTGAGGACGTTGGGGCAGCGGTCTTTGTGAGTATTCACTGCAACGCTATGCCCAAGCCGAATACTAACTGGGGTACAGAAACCTACTACTACACGCCGCAGAGCAAGATACTGGCGATAATTATGCACCAGCACCTGCTGCAGGCTCTGGGGCGGAAGGATAACGGGGTGCGGCGAGCCAGATTCGTGGTGATAAGAGAAACCCAGACTCCGGCGGTGCTAGTGGAGCTTATGTACCTTAATCACTACGAAGAAGAGCTGTTGCTGGCCCGACCGGCGGTGCGGCAGGCCGCAGCCGAAGCTATCGTGGCCGGATTGCAACAGTACTTTGAGGGCGAGACAATAACAGCTTCGCTAGATAGGTATAAAGGAGAGAGACTGTTGCAAAAGGCAACTGAGGGCCGCTTGCGAGAATAAACTGTGTAGGTTCGGCTGGACAAAGATAGACACCTATCGCGACAAGAATATCGCTCCTACGGGTTTCGCAACAGTCTCATAAAGGAGAATAAAATTGCTGCGTAAAGATGAGCGGAACAATCAGGACATCCGCGAGGTCAAAATGACCCGCGGTGTCAATAAGTATGCCGAAGGCTCGTGCCTTATTGAAATGGGCGATACGCAGGTACATTGTACCGCTACGGTAGAGGATCGGGTGCCCGCGTGGCTGCGCAACTCCGACCAGGGTTGGGTTACCGCGGAATATGGTATGCTGCCCCGGGCAACAACCGAGCGAACCACCCGCGAAGTGATGCAGCGCCGGGGTCGCAGCCTGGAGATTCAACGGCTGGTCGGCCGCTCACTGCGAGCCATTGTGGACTTGCATGCGCTGGGCGAACGTACCATCTACATTGACTGCGATGTGCTGCAGGCCGACGGGGGCACGCGTAGCGCCGCGATTACCGGCGCATACGTGGCGTTAGCCGAGGCATGTCAGTACCTGCGCGATAATAATCTCATCAAAAGCTGGCCGCTGCGCGACCAGGTTGCTGCCAGCTCGGTGGGGCTGGTGGCCGGCGAGCAGTTATTGGACTTGTGCTATGAGGAGGACTCCCGCGCAGCAGTAGATATGAATATTGTCATGACCGCTCGCGGCCAGGTAGTGGAAGTCCAGGCCACAGCCGAGGGGGCGCCATTCAGCGTCACCCAGTTAA
This sequence comes from bacterium, assembly GCA_030607655.1. GTDB lineage: Bacteria > Armatimonadota > Zipacnadia > Zipacnadales > Zipacnadaceae > JALGTV01. The sequence goes on along the minus strand of JAUWJN010000007.1, from coordinate 10,147 downwards.
GCCAACTTATCGCCCTGGCGCAAGCCGGCCTCAAGGAGCTTGTTGCTCAGCAGAAACAGGTGCTGGGGGATATTGGTGGTTAACACAATAGTTGTCGCATCGTATAATGTAGATAAAGTGGTGGAAATCCGGCAACTGCTTAAGAGTTTGCCTGTCAGCGTGTTGTCCCTGTGGGATTGGCCTGATCCGCCGGAGCTAACTGAGCCCTACTCCACTTTCGCTCAGAATGCCGCCGAAAAGGCGCTTACGACCGCACGAGTAACCGGGCACTTGGCCCTGGCGGATGATAGTGGCCTGATAGTACCGGCGTTAGAGGGAGCGCCGGGAGTGCATTCCAGCCGAGTCGCCCCCACTGATGCGGAGCGAATTGAGTGGCTGCTTAGCGAAATGAACGGTCTGCCCGGCGACCAGCGCCAGGCCCATTTCGTATGCGTGGTGGCTGTCGCCACGCCCAGTGGGGAGGTGCTAGGCACTTGGGAAGGCCGGGTGGATGGCATCATCACTGAAGAGCCACGAGGAGAGGGTGGTTTCGGGTACGACCCAGTGTTCTTCTATCCGCCCGATGATTGTACCTTTGCGGAAACGACGACTGAACGCAAAAACAGCGTTAGCCATCGGGGCCAGGCGCTACGTGCTTTGGTCCAGGATTTACCTGGTATTCTCGGCAGGTTGGGGTCCACTATGGATTTCTCTTCCGAGGCAACCGAATGAGGACGCCACCGGCAAGCCAAAATATTGAGCGGCAGCGTATCTTAATCGTCAGGCGCAGTTCGCTGGGCGATATTGTTCATACTATGCCCGTCCTGGTAGCCCTGCGCCGCAGGTTCCCTGAGGCATATATTGCCTGGCTGGTGGAGCGCCGATTCCGGGAGGTAATTGTGGGCCACCCCTGCCTTGACGAAGTCATTGAAATACGTCGCTATAGTAAGCGCCAACCTGTAGCGCTACTACGCGAAATACATACGGTGGGTCGTCTGCTGCGCTCTAAGCACTTTGACTTGGCGCTGGACGTGCAAGGGCTACTGAAAAGCGGGGTAATGTCCTACTTCTCCCGAGCTCCTCGGCGGCTGGCCTTGACCGACAACCGGCGCGACTTCAGTTACCTGTTCGCCAACGAGTTTGTGCCTCCCCCCCAAGAGTTGCACGCGGTTCGCCGAAGTCTGGCGATGGCTGAATATCTGGGCTGTCCGACTGAGCCACTGGAGTATAGATTCCCTGTAGGCGAAGCACAGCAGCAGTGGATCAGAGATTTCCTGGCCCAAAAGAGCATTGGAGATGAGATGCCCCTCGTAGGCCTGTGTGTAGGTGCTTCCACTCCCAATAAGCTATGGCCGGTTGAACATTTTGCGAGGTTGGCCGAGATTCTGCAAGGTGAGTTGGGGCTGTTGACAGTCGCAATGGGTAGCGGCGCGGAGATACCCATAGCCCAACAGCTTGGGGAACTGACGGAGGTGCCGGTGATAAGTGCCGCCGGTCAGACCACCATAAAACAACTCGCCGCCTTGATACAGAGGTGTAGCGTGCTGGTGGCCCCGGATACTGGGCCACTGCATATCGGGGTAGCGGTCGGCACCCCGGTCGTCGGACTGTACGGAGCCACTGATCCGCAGCAGACCGGCCCATTGGGGGATGAACATATCGTCCTGTATATGGACCCGCCCTGCGGGCCGTGTGTTCGTAAGCCAACTTGTAAGGATTATCCCTGTATGAGACAAATCACGCCGGAAAGCGTCGCGGAGGCAGTGGCGTCCCTACTATAATGACGTCCAAAGACTGCCTCACCCCCGGCCCCTCTCCCTGTGGGAGAGGGGAGACAAGTCAATAACTTGGGAGAGGAAATTGGTAGATAGTGATCGTCCCCGAGCAACGGCGAGAAGAGTGGAATAACTTCGTGGCCGCCTCTGCCTATGGGGATGTGCTGCAATGTTGGGAATGGGGAGAGTTGAAGGCGCGGACTGGTTGGCAGTCGTTGCCCATCGCGGTCGAGCGAGAGGGAGAAATTGCAGCTACGTGTCTGGTGCTGAGGCGACCTATTCCCCTGGTGGGCGGTTGCCTGTTGTACGCCCCCCGGGGCCCCATTGTAGATTTCGACGATAAATCAGTATGGACAGAATTGCTGAGTGAGATTCGCCAGTTAGCTCAAGAGCACAAGGCAATGGCTTTCAAAATTGACCCGGCCATACCGGCTGAAGCTCAGGACGTAGTAACGACGCTGCAGGCAGCGGGCTTTCGGTCCTGTGGTCAGGTGGGCGCACTGGGGGGAACCCAGCCGCGCTATGTGATGAAGGCGGACATATCACCAGAGCCTGACGACCTGATGGCGGCGTTTAAGCCTAAAACGAGATACAATATTCGCCTGGCCGCCCGTAAGGGAGTTGTGGTCAGTGCCGATTGCACTCGCGGCAACGTGGCTGACTTTTACCAGATTCTACAGATTACTGCGCAGCGTGACGGCTTTATGGTGCGCGACATTTCCTACTTTTATGACATCTGGGATTTGATTATTCAGCAGGACCTGGGCCAGATGTTTTTGGCTTACGTGGGTGAGGAATTGGTAGCCGGCACCATTGCTTTTATCTTGGGTGAGCAGGCCTGGTACGTCTACGGCGCTTCCAGTAATCGCCACCGGGAGAAGATGCCTAATCATCTTCTGCAATGGGAGATGATCAAATGGGCCCGAGCGCGAGGCTGCCACACCTTTGATATGCGGGGGGTAGCCCGGGAGATAGATGGTGTCCCTCAGGGAGAACTGGCCGGTCTGAATCGCTTTAAGCGAGGTTTCGCGGCTGAGTATGTGGAATATATCGGGGAGTGGGACCTGGTGTTTCGGCCTTTGTGGTATCGGTTGTTTACAACAGGGGAGCCCATGCTGCGCAGGCTGCGGAAAGCGGGGGCGCGTCGGCGCCAATAAACAGCGGGGCTAACAACAGCCTCACCCCTGGCCCCGCGCCGGCGCCACAGCGGCTTTGGCGCGGCGGCGACTCTTCCGCCTTCGGCTGAGGCCTATGGCGGACAAGCCGTTCCGGAGAGGGGAAGGCAGACCGGGCTCGCGACAAGGGGGCTACTCCTCCCGTAACAACCTGTGGACCGAGGTTAACTTGAAATGCGAGAACTGACTGAGAAGACACTGGCACTAGCTAAACATAAGGGAGCTGACTTTGCCGACCTGCGCATTGTAGTGGGTGAGGGAACTGCCATTGAGGTGCAGGATGGCCGAGCTGACAAGATCTCCACTGCCACCTCCCATGGCGGGGGCCTGCGGGTGCTGGTGGACGGGGCGTGGGGGTTTGCGCCCACTAATAACATCAGCCCCGGCGAACTGGCCCAATGTGTGGAGGAGGCCGTGGCGATGGCGCGAGCCGCCAGTGGTGATGTTACCGAGCCGGGCGTGGTAGCGGAGGTGGAACCAGTAGAGGCTCAGGTCAAGGCCAAATACCGGGTAGATCCCCGCGGTGTTCCTCTGGCGGACCGGGTGGCGGCAACATTTGAGTTGGAACAGCGGGCGCGCCAGCAGGACCTGACGCGGATTGTTAATACCCGAGCCAGTTATGCCGATGGCATCGGACAGATGTATCTGGGCAATACCTTTGGTACTTATATTGAGTATGAGTCAGTCCGCTGCAGCCTGCGGCTAATGGTTATCACCCAGGAGGATGGCATCCGGCAATGGGCGGCGGAACACAAGGCTAATGCGTGTGGTTACGAGCTGGTCCAGGATATTGACCCCGAGCAGTTCGCGGACCAAACCGCCCAGCAGGCCCTTGAACTGCTGGCGGGCGCGGCGCCGCCCGCCGGGAAGTTTGAGGTTATAATTGACCCGCAGATTTGTGGGCTGCTGGTGCACGAGGCATTTGGGCACAACTGCGAAGCCGATGCCGTCTGGTCCGGCAACTCCATCCTGGAAGGTAAAGTAGGCCAACAGGTAGTGGCGGAGCAAGTTAGTATTGTGGACGATCCCACTTTGCCCGACACTAATGGCTCGTTTGAATACGACCACGAAGGGGTGCGGGCACAAAGGCACGTGTTGGTGGCCGATGGCATTCTGCAAGGCTACTTGCACAATCTGGAGACCGCGGCCCGCTTCGGAGTACCGCCCAACGGCGCGGCGCGGGCGATGGGCCACATGTATTCGCCCCTGGTCAGAATGAGCAACACTTTTATCGAACCCCGGGACGCCAGCCGGGAAGAGATGATCGCTGACATCAAGCATGGTCTGTATCTTAAAGGCGGTAATTGGGGATACGTCTTTACCGCCCGCGGGCAGTTCACCTGCAACGTCCAGCAGGCCTATGCTATTGAAAACGGCCAGCTAGGCCAGTTATATCGGAATGTGAATATCTCGGGGCTGACTCTGGAGACTCTCCAGCAGATAACAGCGGTGGGCAACGATTTAGAATTCCGAGCCGGAGGTACGTGTGGTAAGGATGGTCAGGGAGTGCCCGTGGATACGGGTGGGCCACATCTACGCATCCGCGAGGTCGTAGTCGGCGGGCAGCAAGGTTTGATAGGGCAATAATGATGACCACTAGCGAAGCCATTGGCCTCGGCCTTTGTCTCACCGGGGCGGTGGCAGTGGTGAGCTATCTAATCTATCTGAAGGCGACCAGCGAAGGTCATGTTGTTAGTGTCATTTGGCGGGGACTAGCGGTCATTTGGCTATGCCTGGGCGCCGCAGTAGCCGTATTGATAGGGGCCCGGACGGCGCTGGGGGACGCGCTTTTTGATGTTAGTTTGGGCCATGGCAAGGTGTGGTGGCAGCCAGGAGGGGCTCGCCAGATATGAATCTTGGCAACGGCAGTAGCAATTCTGGTGGGCCTAGCGTTGGTAGCCCTGCGTACGGCCCGGGATCTCCAGGAGCCAGCCCACGCTAATCACAATGGCCAAGACCCAGCTAGCAGAGGCGGTCTACCGTAATGGTTATAACCGCGGCAATACTTTGGGGAGCAGTGATATTAGTAGTAGGCTTCGCGGTATACGCCCGACTGATTGAGCCGGGAAATCTTCAAGTCCGCCACATCTGGATCGTCCTACCCCATCTCCCCTCACAATTGGAGGGTCTGCGAGTGGCCCATCTGTCTGATTTCCATTGCCGCAACAAGCGTAGTATCCAACGTCTGGTGCGCCGGGCGGTTCGGCAAACGGGGCACCAGCAGCCCGACCTGGTACTTATCACTGGGGATTTAGCCCACGGCTCAGAGAATATGGACTATGTAGCACCGCTAGTAGACGACCTCGACGCCCAATACGGGGTCTATGCCGTGCTGGGCAATCACGACTGGGACTGCACGCTGTGTGATTATCTGTACGGAAGACCCGAGCCACCAGCCAGTTGGGAGCGCTGGCAGCAGGCTCTGGCGGGGACTAATATAGAGATATTGGAAAATGCTCACCGCCAACTCACCATCAACGGGCAAGTCGTAGTGGTGGCCGGCGTAGGTGACCCATCTTGCGGTCACGATGACCTACCCGCAACCATTGAGGGGACGGAGCCGGCGAGCTTGAAATTACTGCTGGCCCACTCTCCCGATGTAGTTGATTTGCCCCAGGCCGGTTGGGCCGACTTGATACTGGCCGGCCATACGCACGGAGGCCAGTGCCAGTTACCCGGCTTGGGCAGTCCTTTGGCACCAGTCTGGCGGTTTCGGCGGCGATCGGCGGGACTGATGGAGTTCGATGATACGTTGTTGTATGTCAGTCGCGGGATAGGAGCAGGGGTAGAGGCTCGATTCCTCTGTCCCCCAGAGGTCACCATTATGACGCTCATCCGGGGGCAAGGCTCCGGGCAACTACAGCTACTAGCTATGCGCGACGGCTAACGATGATGGGCGGGACAGGGGTACTCCTGCCACAAAAATTGGTTCAGGGGCACGGGCTTCCAGCCCGTGTAAACACAGGCACTTCGACAAGCTCAGTATGAACAGGATGCCTGTGCCACCAAAGTCTGGCGCGGCGGGGATGCCGATCTTGTGGCGACTGTTGCACAATTCGTGGGAGGGCACCCTTGCCCCGATATGTGTTTAACTTGCCCAGCCAAACTCACACAATTTACTCTTGCCAGCCACCCGTAATTACCTTATGCAACAGTCTCTTGTGGTAAAGAGGATGCCGAATAATGAGGCTCTGGGAGCAAATACTAACTCGCTTTAGACGGCAAAAGCCGCCGCCCGCCATCGCGCGGCACGAGGCCATGCAGGTGATGCCCATCCGCAATCCTGCCCTGGAATGGGAGGTAAATGAGGAGGGCAATGTAGTGGTAACCTTGCCCCGCCGCCGTGACCTGAAAGGCCGGCTACTGACCTTCTTCTTCGCGATCCCCGAATCCCGGCCGATCGTTCTGGACGAGGTGGGCAGCTTCATCTGGCAGCGGTGCGATGGAGACCATGATGTCCACAAGCTGGTAGCGCGCCTCTGCGACGAGTATAATCTGAACCCCAAGGAAGTCCAGGTCTCGCTGATTGAGTACATGAAAATGCTGGGACGGCGAGGGATGATTGCGGTAGCTGTTCCCGAGGAAATAATGGCTAAAATAGATGAAGCTACCAAGAAGCAGTTAGGGATAAACGAGGTGGCCCTCTCCTCTGTCCCGCCAGCCACCACTGATACCCAGGACTCCCCCGAGCCGGTTGATACCGACCAATAACGGTGGGAAACTACTGAAGACTGGCGACTTTCTTAGCTAACTGAGACTTCTTGCGGGCCGCAGTATTGGCGTGGAGTACCCGTGCTTTGGCAGCCTTGTCTATCGCCTTGTAGGCAGCGGTCAGCGCTGCCTCCGCCTGTTCAGGAGCTTCAGATTCGCCTGCTTGCACGGCCGCTTTAGTAGCTATCTTGATAGCTTTTTTAAGCTCACGGTTGCGCAGCCGTCGCTTCTCGGCTTGTCGAACATCTTTACGGCGTGATTGTATCTGAGGCATAGAGTATTATCTCCCACGTAGGTAATAAAATGGCTACTGGCTTACAGTAGCAGTAGCCGGTAGTTCTACTGACTTAGTATAGCATAGATGAGCAATTTAGGCAAGCGGTGCATGGGGGCACTGCTTGGTCTGTACGAACGAGAGGAGGGGTCAATGTGACTCATAGTCCGTGGTATTATGAGTAACGCTGGTGTATCATCAAAAATGTGAGCGATAGTGCAGTGAAGCAATTTGGGAGGCGTGTGCGGGCTTTCCGCGAGAGACTCAGTCTATCTCAGGAGGGCCTAGCCGAACGGGCGGGCCTGGACCGCACGTATGTGAGCGGGGTGGAACGAGGCGTTCGGAATCCTACGCTCGCGTCAATGCAACGCCTGGCAGTTGGGCTATCCACTACTCTGGAGGAACTCGTAGCAGGGATTGAAGAAGATCAATGATCCCTAAGTTCATCGCGGGGCCCGACGACCTAGTGACGCCACCTGCAGCGGTGAGCGACGGCTTCCTTTGGCAGGCCAAGAACAAGCGGATGCTGGCAGGGGCCATGGTGGACGAAGCGGAAGCACTGGGAAGACACCTGGAGACATTGGGCGACATTGGTTTAGTAGCGAAGAATGAGACGATTCGGCAAGGGGTTCTGGCCGCAGCCGGCTTCTCGGATAAGTCGCAGAACCATATTGATGCAAAAGAGCTGAACTTGGCCGTTAGGAGTGCTCTCCAGCAAATTGCGGAAAGGGCGGGAGATGGGTGGCAGGATGAGATCGTCTCCAGATATCTCCTCACACGTGGCGATACCTTGGGCGGCAGCATGCGGAATCTGACCGGGACGCGCGCAAATAAGATGTTCGCGAGTCGCACTATTGTTGCGCTTAGGAAGGTCGGTGCTCAGCCCGAGATGGAAAAGACAAACCGTGGCAAGGTGAAGAGCATAAGCTGGAATAAAAGACTGTTATTGTTCGACAAGAAGTGCCCGCTCACAGGAAACAACATAGACGTGATGTTCTTGGAAGGGACAGACGGGTTGGGGTCACAGGCTGCCTGTCTGGCAGATCCATCGTGCTATCTGGCGTGCGGAGAGTTGAAGGCTGGAATTGACCCGGCTGGGGCGGACGAGCATTGGAAGACGGCAAGGAGCGCTCTCAACCGTATCCGAGCAACCTTCGGCAGCGCGGGCCTGGCTCTATTCTTTGCCGCTGCAGCGATAGAGTTGGGAATGGCCAGAGAGATTTACTCGGACCTGAGCAGCGGGCGTCTAGCGCATGCAGCCAATTTGACGATAGACGAGCAGCTAGATGATCTGATTAGTTGGCTAGTTTCTCTTTAGGTGCTCGCCAGACGTATACACACTTCCTCAGTTCGCAACGGCCGTGTGCTCCCATCTGTTGACTGCTGTTCCCCTTGCCCCGGGGTAGCACCCAAATTGTATCAACCTCAAAGCCAGCTGTCTCCGCGATGTCCGAGAGGATCAGGTCTACGGGGATGGGAACACCAGCATATTGTACGTTGTCGTTGACCATGACAAGGGGCGCGCGAGGTCGCAGCACGCGGGCCAATTGGAATATAACTAGAGTCATCTCCCAGAAGTAATTGCGGACCATATGCGGAATAGAGTTGTTGTTTAGCTGTCCGGCCTGCTTTAATTGGAGGAGGTATGCCAATATCGTCTGTAGTGTAGTCTGTTGGTTGAAAGCCACAGTCGCTTGGGCGAACAGACTGTCATCGAACCAGGTGGCTAGCCGGGGCTTGGCTCGGTTTTCCACAGTGCAGGAGAGTATAGCCTGGCGCAACTCGCGTATGTCACGTTCACCCACACCCAAGAGCGCCAGTTCGAGTGCGTATGTGCGTGTATAGTCATATCGGTTGCAGTACGGCGGCGAAGTCATCAGGAAATCGAAGCTGGATGTCGCCAGGCTGCCGAGAAGCTGCAGGCAGGAGCCATGTAGAACCTTGATTTTCCCCGGCGTCGCTGGAGCCGTGAACAGGTCGCGCCGAGGGTCAAGCGTTATGTCCTGACATACTTGCCGGACTTGGGCGGCAATTGCCTCCTCGAAGGACGGTAGCTCCCCCTTGTGAAAACGTTTTTCCCCGTGTCGCCTGCCGGCGCGGGAGTCCCACCGCAGGTATTGGCCGTCCTTTCGGGTGTAACTAATATCCTCCAAGACACACATAGCACAAAGGCGGGCGAGTCGCCCCACAGTCAAATCGGGCACCTTGTTGGCCGCCGTGATAAAGCTGCATAGCGCCCTCTCCGTTTTTGGCGGGAATGCGCCTGCGGTGATACGGAGATGTGGGAAGTGAAACTCGGTCTCTGGCTGCGTGTTGGCCCACTCGCGAACGAACGCCTGCAGGCTGTCGGCTAGAGCTTGCTTGCAAGGTGTCGCGAAGGCGGCCTTTCGGGCTTCAATGACTTCGGTTGCCACTGGCAAGACCTCGATCCCCACAGCCTCCAGGCCTCGTTCACTTGCGGCAAATAAAGTCGTCCCGACGCCGGCGAATGGGTCGAGCACGTTGCCAGTGACCGGACCAAGTGTATCCAGGAAATAGCGAACGAGTGTGGCCGCGAAGCCTTCCTTGAATTTGAACCACCGATAGCCCTGCTCATTCTTGTTACCTTGGAAACTGACCAGCGTTCGAGTGAGAACAGGGTTAGGGTGAAGCTTGCCGGCGTACCGCTCCTCCAGACGTTCATTACTTTTGGCTACGGCCTCGTGAGTGAGCATTATGAAGCTATCAGGTACCTTCTGATACGCATAACCATTCCTGTACTGCTATATTTGATACTATTCTACACAACAAAGCGCCCAAGGTCAAATGCAGCCGGATAGGTCGGTCGGCTGGCTGTGGCTGACAGGCTATTCCAAGTCCTCTTCGCCGCAGAAGATGGTGGCGCCGTAGATATCATAGGCCACTATCGTGGGGAAGGCTTCTATCTCCAGCCGGCGTATTGCCTCCGGGCCTAAATCCTCATAGGCCACGACTTCCGCCTTCCGCACGTGAGTGGCTAGCAAAGCGCCCGCCCCGCCGGTGGCGACTAGATAAAGGCCGCGATACTCACGACAGGCCTCCCGCACCTCCACAGACCGAGGCCCCTTGCCAATTGTTGCTGGCACTCCAGCCTTATACACTCGCGGGGCAAAGGGGTCCATCCGAGCACTGGTGGTGGGACCGGCGGCGCCAATGGGCCGGCCCGGAGGAGCAGGAGTAGGGCCGCAGTAGTATATTACCGCCTCGTCCAGGTC
>JAUWJN010000004.1 GCA_030607655.1 bacterium | reverse complement strand
GAGGCAGTTTGCGGTCAGCACGGTATCTGGACAATCACATATACCGTAGGTGAGCAAGGCCTCGCTACTGGGGGCGGGCTGCGCATCCATCCACCAATCACCACTTTCAGCCCAATTGTGCGCGGTGATTTTTGGGCGATGATTCGCTGGCATATCCATGCTGTTGAGGTCAACAACCCTCCTGATACCTCTTTTACTGCTCGGACTCTCATACCATGTCGTGGGTATTTCTTTGAGGGATATGCCGAACTGGCTGAGGTTAAGAATACTGGTCGGCGGCTGGAGCCAGGGGAGCAGATAGAAATTATGCTCTCTGCCCAAGTGCAGGAGTTTCCTATGGAGGAGGCCGGGTGGCATATTGAAGTTGACACGGCGGGTGCGGAAGCACAAATCACCTGGATGGACGAGGACTATGAAGGGGTCGTGACCAGTTACTACTATGTACGGGTACGCCAGGCTAACGGCCACATGGCCTGGGCCAGTCCGGTGTGGGTGTCCGGCAGTCGGTGAAGCCAGTCAGCAAACCTAGAGGAGAGGCGAAACAGCTACATGGAGACGATCGGTCCATATCTTGACGGGTGGTACGATGTGGAGCTCCAATTGCAGATGCATCTGTATCGGCGCAGCGAAGCGGCGATGGCGCAGGGCAACGCCCGCAAAGACCAGATTCAGTCTGTTGAGCAGTTTGAGAATTGGCGGGGCGATGTGCGGGAGAAGTTCATTGAGGGAATCGGCGGACTGCCCGAGGCCGCCTGTGACCTGGCTCCCGAGATCCGGGGCGAGATCAAAGGCAATGGGTTTACTATCCGCAAGGTCACATACCAAAGTCTGCCGGAATGGCGGGTAACTGCAAATCTATACATTCCGGACGAATTGCAGTTGCCATCGGCGGCAGTATTGTTCCTCTCGGGGCACAGCCGAGAGGCGAAAGCCTATCCGCCCTACCAAAACGTCTGCCAGCGACTCGCCAAGAACGGGTTTATCGTGCTGAGCGTTGACCCGCTGGGGCAGGGGGAGAGGTTCCAGTACTTCGACCCGGAAAGCGGCGCTGAGCTAGTAGCTTGCAGTTGCTCGGAGCATTGCTACGCGGGCCTGCAATGCTGGTGGTTGGGGCAAGCCCCGACTCGCTATTTCCTATATGATGCCATGCGCGGGATTGACTATCTCCAGTCCCTGCCGGAAGTAGATGGCCAGCGAATTGGTGCTACTGGCTGCAGCGGGGGTGGCACCCAGACGTCAATGCTGATGCTGGGGGAGCCGCGCCTGGCGGCGGCCGTGCCGGCGACTTTTATTATGCACCGGCGCGACTATATGTGGACTGGTCAGCCTCAGGACGCTGAGCAGATCTTCCCCGGCACCACTGCGGCAGGTATTGACCATGATGACTACCTGGCCATGATGGCCCCTAAGCCGGTTATGGTGGCGTCAGTGGCCTATGACTATTTCCCGCTGGAGGGCGCTAAGCGCGCGGTGGAGCGCGCGCGGCGAATTTACAACCTATTCAGTGCCGGCGATAATCTTCAGCTTGTCACTGATCCCGATACACACCAATACACTGACAACCTGGCTAAGGCGGCGGTGGCGTGGTTTGCCCAGCACCTGCAGCACAAGTCGGTTGAGAGCCTAGACCTGAGTGAGTCTGAACCATATCCCGAGGAGCAGTTGTGGGCCACCCGGACTGGGCAACGGCTGGGTGACAACCCGCAGGCCAGGACTGTCTGGCACCTGAACTTGGCGGAGCGAGAAGCGCTGCTTGCTGCCAGGCCGCCCGGTGAGCAGCGCATTGCAGCGCTACGCAACTGGCTGCGCGCACAGGTGGAGAGAGACCGCAAGCCCGTAGAGTTCCATCCCCGTGTTTACTCCCAGCAATACGACGGTGATGTTCGGCTGGAGAGGTACTGGTGGTGGTCCGAGGAGGACATCATTAGCGCGGGCGTTCATTTCCAACCCTATCCTACCCAGAGCAATCTGCCGTTAGTCATCACCCTATTTGAGAATGGCACTCAGGACATCCCGGGGCGCGAAAATGTTATCCGCCAGCGCTGCCGCCGTGGTCAGTCAGTGTTGGTGGTTGATGTACGCGGCTGGGGTGCTCTTCTGCCCCGCAAAATGGCAGCCGGCGACCGGGACTCGCTCTACGGAACTCACTATAAACTCCTATCGGAAGCGCGCTTCATCAACGATAGCCTGGCGGCGATGCGAGTATATGACTTGCTACGCGCGGTGGAGTTTGCGCGTCACCAGTTCGCACCGCCGGAGATCATTCTCAGTGCCGAGGGTGCAGCGCCGTCAATATATGTAGTGTTGGCCGCTCTGCTCGACGAGTCAGTCAAACTGGACCTGCCGCAGGGCATGCCAGCAATAGATGAGCTAGTAACTAACCGGTTCTACCGCTATCAAGACAGCGTACACGGCGTAGTGCCCGGGCTGTTAAGCCGGTGTACAGATAAGGATTTAGCCGAGGCGCTCGCCGGACAGGACATAGGCGCGTAGGCAGGGTTCTCCAACCCCGCCTTGACTGCCGAAGTCCGCAGGTTGAGAACCTGCGCTACGCGACTTCTGTAGATGATGTTGTAGGTCAGGCCCGACGAAGTTGATTGAACCAATGCAAATGTACTTCTCTCATGCAATCAGGGCAGCGTTGGCCGAGGAGATGGAGCGCGATGAGCGCGTCATCCTCCTCGGCGAGGACATCGCCGAGTACGGCGGGGCCTTTAAGATAACCGCCGGCTTTGCCGAGCAGTTTGGCTCCGAGCGCGTACGTAATACCCCCATCGCTGAGGGCGGTTTTACCGGCGTAGCTATTGGCGCGGCACTGACCGGCCTGCGGCCCGTGGTGGAGATAATGTTTATGGACTTCATCACTCTGGCTCTCGCCCAGCTCAGCAACCACGCCGCCAAGTTCCACTATCAATATGGCGAGCAGGCGAAGGTACCGCTGGTAGTGCGCACGCCGGCGGGCGCCGGTCGGTCCTACGGCCCGACGCATTCCCAGAGCCTGGAGCGGTATCTGGTCGCGACGCCGGGGTTGGTAGTGGCTGCGCCGGCTACACCTTATGATGCCAAGGGAATGCTGAAAAGCGCTATCCGCAGTGACGACCCGGTGATATTTGTGGAAAGCAAAGTCCTCTATGGGCGGCAGGGCGAAGTGCCCGAGGAGGATTATACCGTGCCGCTGGGACAGGCGAAAGTGGTGCGGGAGGGTGAGGATTTTACCATTGTGGCCTACTCGCGGATGACGGAAGAGGCGCTACGCGCGGCGGAATGGCTGGCGAAGCAGAAGGTAAGCTGTGAAGTGATAGACTTGCGCACACTGTCGCCGATGGATACCGAGACAGTAGCGCAATCTGTACAGAAGACAGGACGCGTGGTCGTGGCGGAGGAGGGTTCTTTGACTGGCGGCATTGGGGCGGAAGTGGTAGCTGGTATCATGGATAAGTGTTTTGACTATCTACATACCCCGCCACAGCGCGTGGCCGCGGCGGATGTGCCAGTGCCGGCCAGTCAGGTACTAGAGCAGGCAGTGATACCTTCAGCATCTGATATAGTAAGGGCCTGCACAGATTTGATTGAAAGATACGGCCCTAGCTGAGGCATAACCGTATGAATCAGCACATTGACACCACCATAATCGTGGTTAGCTACAATAAACTACCATATACACGCCTGTGCCTGGAGAGTCTGCTGCAAAGCCGGCCGTTGCCTGGCGAGATTCTAGTTGTGGACAATGGCTCACAGGATCGCACAATACAATATTTGCAGGAGCAATATCCGGCATTAGCCGAAGATGCCGGTGTTGAGTTTGCGCTACTGGAAAATGACAGCAACGTAGGCGCTCCTACCGCCCGCAATCAGGCGCTACAAATGGCGAAAGGACAGTTCATCTCGTTTATGGCCAACGACGCCGCGGTAAGCAGCCGAAATTGGCTGCAGATTCTGCGGCATACTCTGGAAGAGAATGATGACACAGGAATCGCCGGGCCTAAAATGCTGTTCCCTTTCCCCCCGTATAATATTGAAATTGCCGGCGCGGCCATCTCGCCTAACGGGCGAGTGCAATATCGCGGGCGGGGCAAACCACTTGACAGCCCTGGACTCAATCAGCCGGAAGAGGTCCAGTGCCTGATCAGTGCCTGTTGGCTGATGAAGCGGGCCGTCTATGAGCAGATAGGCGGGCTGGATGAAGTGTTCAATCCCGCTCAGTATGAAGACTTCGACTTCTGCTACCGCGCCCGCCAGGCCGGCTGGCGCGTATGGTATCAGCCGACTGCGGAGATGTATCATTATGAGAATGTGACCACTGATGGCTCGGCAGATTTGAATTTTCGCTACATAACCATTAGAAACGGGCTGGAATTCAAGCGCCGCTGGCGGCATATATTCTCGGCAGAGGGGGGCCCTGCTGATGAGGAGTGCCAGTGGCAACTGCTGCCCACTCAAGCAATCGAGCAGACTGGCATCCCCCCGATAACAGACACTGAATAAGAGCTTACCGCGAAATAGGGGAGGCTTGAAGATGGCCCCCACTGGGGAACTAAAGAATCAGCTCAAGCAGATGATAGTGGAGCGGCTGTTTTTGAATATAGCGCCTGAGGATATGGCTGATGACGCTAGCTTGATGGATACCTACGGCATTGATTCAGTGAATCTATTTGAAATAGTAGTGGGGTTGGAGGACGAATTTGGCATCTCGCTGGAAGATGAGGACTTCAGTGTGGAGACGTTTGCCACTATCAACAGCATCGCCGCATTGGTAGACCGCAAGCGAGCTGAGGAGCAATGAATTGCGAGCAGCAAGCGGTTAGATTAGGCCGCGGGGAGCTACACGGCATTTATTATGAGCCGCCACCGGATACCGAGGCATCCGGTGCAGCCATCATCTGCGACCCGTTTGCCGAGGAGAAGAAATGTGCCCAGCGGACACTGGCCGAAACCGCTCGGATGTTAGCGGGTACAGGAATTGCTGCTTTGCATTTCGACTATCGCGGCACGGGTGACAGCTCAGGTGACTTTGCGGATTTTGGCCCGCGCCAGTGGCAGGAGGATATTCAGGCAGCGATTGAATTCGTCCATACGCAATTGGAGGTATCACCAGTAGGTCTGCTGGGCCTGCGCTTAGGAGCTAGTCTGGCGGCGCAAGTTGCCGAACAGAATGCCACCATTGCGTGGCTGGTGTTGTGGGAGCCGATTATTGACGGCCACCAGTTCGTCCGCAACAACCTGCGCCGCTCCCTAATCAAGGCGATGCTGACTCAGGGGGGAGAATTCTCCGCCCCACAGGTGACTAACAGACACCAGGCAGAGCTAATTGACCTGGATGGCTATCAAATATCAGCGCCTACCCAGGCCGAGCTGGCTCAGATTGACCTAAGTGGTCCTAAGACCTTCAGCCAGCCAGTGTTGGTGGTCAATATCGCGGCGCGGGCCCAGGTGACTAATGAAACCCAGACTCTGACCGATAGTTACAATCGGGGCCAGGCCCAGGCCGTGGTATTGGAACCGTTCTGGAACCGTATCGGAATCATAGATGGTGAACCCTTGCTAAGGATGACACAACAGTGGCTGCAACAAATAGTATAGCCAGTGTCACTGAGGAACCTGTCCAGCGGCACTTTTTCTTTGCTAATCAAGGCGAGAGTCTGCTGGCGGTGGCGCACGTTCCGCCGCGCCTGCGGCCCGGCGCACTAGTGTTCTTGCACGGATGGGCTGGATACCGGGTGGGGCCGCATCAGATGTTTGTGAAAATGGCCCGCCGCGCTGCTGAGCTAGGATTCCTGGCCGTGCGCTTTGATTTCCGGGGCCGGGGCGACAGTGGCGGCGACCCCTTTGCCACCGCTCTGACGACTATGATTTCGGATACAGTCGCTCTGGTACGGGTGCTAACTGAAGAATATGATGTGGACCGTATAGGCTTTATCGGCGATTGCAGTGGCGCGGAGGTGGCCATTGGCGCAACTCCGTTGATAGAGCAGGCGGATAGCATGGTGTTGTGGTCAGCACCGATTGTTGGAGGCGAGCGCTCGCGAGCACAGCAGGCCAAGAAAGCTCATATCTGGCGCGAATATCTGGGCAAACTGTTTCGCCAGGAGACCTGGGCAAAACTGTTGACGGGGCGCCTGCGGCTGGATATGATACGAAAAGCCGTCAGTGGTGGAGGGAAAGGTGCTGGCGAAGAAGGAGCCGAAATAGATAGAGAGATTGATTGGCTGAAGCGCTTTGACTTGTTTGCTGGTGAGCAGTTGTTCATATATGGGGGCAATGATCCGACCATGCGTGCCTCGGTGGAACATTATCGGCATCTGACTCACCAGGTGGGACGCAGCTTCCATTATCATATCGTCGCCGGCTCCAACCATGCGTTCTACTCATTGGCCTGGGAGCAGGAGGTAATCCAGACGAGCCTGGATTGGCTCGCGCAGCAATATCCGTGGACTGAGACTGAAACAATAGATGAAGGGATATGAGTTTATGCAACCATGTTTGTGGACCGCTATGTTCGTGGAACTTTCGTGGCAGGAGGCGCTAAAGCGCATCGCTGATCTGGGGTGGCCGTCGGTGGAGCTCTCTTTCGAGCATATTCGCGTCCTGTGCGAGGAGCCGGATATTGAGGATACCGCCGCGCGTTTTCAGACGGTAGCAGCAGAGGTGGGAATCGCTGTGCCTCAAGTGCATTTGCATCTGCTGGCTAATGTTGCCAGCCGGGACGAGGAGCAGCGCCGGGCTGACATAAAAGTAGTTAAGCGGCAGCTTGACTTTTGTGAGCTTACGGGAATTGGCGTGGGGGTAATCCATCCGGGCGGCTGGGACGTGCCGCGGAACAGCGATGCATGGCATCGGGTCAATAGCCTGCGCGTCGAGGCCTTCCGCGAACTGTGTGAGTATGCCGCAGAGCGCAATGTGCGGCTGGCGGTGGAGAATATGCATGATCGCATCGGCGTGGGCGCTGGTCTCCGCCGGAACTTCGGCGCTGAGGTGTGGGAGTTATTGGATTTGGCGGACGCAGTGGGCTCACCGGTAATGGGGTTTTGCTTGGACACCAGTCATGCAAATATCCAGGGCTTGGACCTGCCGGCGGCGATTCGGGAGATGGGCGAGCTGCTAATTGCTCTACATATTTCGGATAACGATGGGACTGGGGATTTGCACTGGGTGCCGATGCGGGGCAATATTGACTGGCCACCGGTGGTACAAGCACTGCGCGATATCAATTTTGCGGGACCTTTTAATCTGGAAATACCCGGTGAGCGGGGATGTCCGCCGGAATTCTGGGATGCCCGCGTCCAGTATGCCCTACAAGTCGTCCAGATACTGCTGCAGGGATGAGGACCGGCTGCGAGCAGCAATACCAATAGGCTGGAGCCTAATATGGCCCCCGATAGTAGCGCACCTCTACGCGTATTGTACCTGAACCATGTCGGCAAGATTAGCGGCGCGGAGAATAGCCTCCTCAGCTTATTGCGCCACCTCGACCGCCAGCAAATCGTCCCCTTGGCGGCGGTGCCGCACGGCCGGCTACTGGCCGCCGTACATGCCCTTGATGTTAAAGTCGCCTGGCTCCCTGAGACCCGCCTGCGGCGCACCCTCAATCCGGTTAGTTTGCTGCGCCAGTATCGGACCTTGCGCGCGGTTCGGGCCACAGTTGAGCGGTTAGTGTCAGAGTGGCGAATTGACTTGATTCATGCTAACAGCGTCCCAGCGGCTTTGGCTCTGGGGCTTAGCGGCCGGCCCCTGCCGCCCCGCATTTGGCACTGCCGCGATCTGCTGATTAGCGAGCGGGTAATCCGCTGGCTAGCGAGGCGCTGCGAGCACATTGTCGCCATATCTAAGGTGGTTCGCCGCCATCTACTCGAGATCATACCGCAGCAAGCCAGTCAAATAACTGTGATTTACAACGGCATCAGTCCGGCTGACTTCACTCCTGAAGCCCCTGCGCATCGAGTAAAGGCCGAATTGGGGCTCGCGGCAAATGCTCGGGTAGTAGCCACCGTGGGCCAGTTGGTACCCTGGAAGCGACACGACTTATTCATCGAGGCCGCCCAGATTGTGAGCCAGCATTGCCCTGAAGTGCGCTTCTGGATCATTGGGGCGGATATGTTCGGGGAGCATCGCCTGTACGTAGATTACCTGGAAGAGTTGGCTCCTCCTTCGGTAAGCTTTCTGGGCTATCGCCGTGACATTGCTGACCTGGTGAATGCGGCTGATGTCATTGCCCACTCTTCGACCTGTGAGCCATTTGGTCGGGCCATCCTGGAGGCAATGAGCCTGGGCAAGCCCTGTGTCGCGCCTCGCGCCGGGGGACTAGCTGAGTTGATAGAAGATAATCGTAGCGGTCTGCTGGTAGAGCCGGCTAATGCGGCGGCGCTGGCTGAAGGCATCATCAGACTACTAAATGACCAGGAGCTGGCCCGTCGGCTTGGCGAGACTGCGCGCCAGCGCGCGCTCACGGATTTTTCGGCTCAGACCACTGCGGCCCAGATGCAGCAGCTTTATGAAGAGTTGAGCGGGGGGAAGCAAGCGTGAGGATTGCCCTTAACGCAATGTTGCTCCAGGGCCAATTCTCCGGTGTGGAGGTATCCATACAGAATCTAGTGCGTACTGTTACTGCCGCTGCTCCTGATTGGGAATTCCTAATAACTGTCCCCCGCGGCTTTGACGATCTGGCTTTGCATCGCCCCAATGTTATCTGTCATTATGCGCCCGCCTGCACCCGACTGCGTGCTAGCCGTATCCTCTGGGAGCAGCTTTTCCTGCCGGGGCTGCTCGCGGGTCGCCAGATTGACCTGCTGCACGCCCCGGGCTATATTATGCCCCTGCGCTGGCGTGGACCGACGGCGCTGACTGTCTACGACATTCTAGCTCTTAGCCACCCGCAGTGGTGCAAAGTCAGTAATGTCTGGTACTATCGCCTGATGCTGCCGCGAAGCATCCAGGCCGCTAGCAGGATTATTGTGCCCTCACAGACAGTCAAGGACGAGCTGGTTGAGGTGCTAAGAGCTGACGCTGGCAAAATCACGGTGATCCCACTG
Source organism: bacterium (assembly GCA_030607655.1). GTDB lineage: Bacteria > Armatimonadota > Zipacnadia > Zipacnadales > Zipacnadaceae > JALGTV01. The sequence goes on along the minus strand of JAUWJN010000004.1, from coordinate 15,561 downwards.
GGTGTGGATCCTATCTATCAGCCGGTAACCGACAGCCAGACGCTGGACGCGGTGCGCGGCAAATACGGTATACCTGGGGAGTATCTTCTTTGTGTAGGTAATATTGAACCGAAGAAGAATATAGAAGGTACAGTCGCCATTTTTGAGCAGATTGCGGATCGCTTGCCGCATCACCTGGTCATCGCTGGCCGCCGGGGATGGAGGTATACTAAGGCCCTGGCGCGGATTGGTGGCAGCCCGCTCCGCGACCGAATTCACCTGCTGGGATACGTGCCGGCCCAGGATTTGCCTGCTCTATACAGCGGCGCCGCGGCCTGTCTACATCTTTCATTGTACGAAGGTTTTGGCCTACCGCCGTTGGAGGCAATGCAATGCGGTACGCCGGCAGTGGTCGCCAATCGCGGCGCTCTACCTGAGGTAGTGGGCGATGCGGCGGTAGTCGTGGATCCAGATACTCCAGAAGCTGCGCCGCTTATTGTCCGCTTGTTAACTGATACGCAGTTGCGCACAGATATGGCCGATAGGGGACGAGCGCGTGCCGCTAACTTCACTTGGCCGGCGGCGGCTGCGCAGATACTTAGAGTCTACGGGGAGGTAGCAGAAGACGGCTAGAGCGAGCAGATTGACGCCCAGAATTGCTTACGTGTTGGGTCAGTTCCCTTCGATCTCCGAAACCTTCATTCTGCGGGAGATGGTGGCCCTGCCCCAGCACGGCTTTGACGTTGTGCCCTTATCATTAGAACGGCCCACGGAACGAATAGTCCATGCTGAGGCGACTGAGCTAGCCAAGCGCACGCTGTACCCGCCACCGCTATTCTCCTTGCGGTCAGCGCTGGCTCAACTCGTCGCGGCCATCCGTCATCCTGCCGGCTATCTGTCGGCGGTGCAGATAGTCGTCGCTCGCAGTGTGCGGACCCCCGGCGAAGCCCGCCAGTTGGTTAGTAGTCTGCTGGTGGCGGGTTATTTCGCCGTCAAACTAGGCCGTTCAGTGCGGCACATTCATGCCCATTTCGCCACCAAGCCGACTACTGTCGCTTGGCTGCTGGCCGAGATTAGTGGGTGCGGCTACAGTATATCCTGTCATGCCCGGGACATATTTACCTCTGAGGCTATGGCTCTAGCTACTAAGATTGCCCAGGCGGAGTTTGTAACCGTTTGTACTGACTATGGGCGACAGCGTTTGCTGCGGGAACATCGGCTCGTGGCAGAAGGCAAGTTGCACCTGATCTATCACGGCATAGATGTAAATCGCTTTCTATCCGCTCCTCGGCCTCCCTCGGAGCGCCCCGTTATTCTATCGGTGGGGCGGCTGGTCGAGAAGAAAGGCTATCCATTCTTGCTGCATGCGGCTAGCCTCCTGCGGTCGCGAGGCATTGAGTTCCGGCTGGTAATCGTCGGTGAGGGCCCGGAGCGCCAGGACCTGCTGCGTATGAGTGCGGGTCTGGGCCTTCAGGATACTGTGGAATTTGTGGGTGCTTTGCCTCAAGAGCGGCTTATAAACCTATACAGCGATGCTGATGTATTTGCTCTGGCTTCAGTGGTAGCTACCGATGGCGACCGGGATGGCCTGCCCAATGTGCTGTTGGAGGCGTTAGCGATGGGGATTCCCACTGTGGCCTCTGACATATCAGCGATCCCCGAATTGCTCGAACCTCACAAAACTGGCTTACTGGCCACGCCGGGCGATGCCCGCGACTTGGCCGACAAATTGGAGATGGCCCTGTATGATGAGGAATTCCGTGAGCGGGTCAGCGTGCTGGGCCGCGAGAGGGTCTGCAGGTACTTTGATATAAACAGGAATGTTTCTGCTCTGGCTGAGTTATTCTCACAGGTTATATTCTAACAGCGCCGGCTACTTCTATGAATCAAGACATCCCATCCGAAAATAGTGATGTCCACGCCGGGTTACAGATGACCCTGGCGGCGATAGTGATCTCTGTATTCCTTGGCCTGGGCAAGATTATGGGCTATGTCAAAGAGATACTGCTGGCCAAGTATTTTGGAGTCAGTGGTGTTACTGATGCATTCAAAATTCCGTACAACGTGATTGTGTTTGGGCTATACACGAAGATCGAGAAGCTGCTGCGCCCCACCTATTTGCCGGAGTTTGTCAGAATGAAGCAGGAGGACGGTGATGAGCAGGCCTGGCGCATCACCAGCGTACTCAGCAGCCTTCAGCTCCTCGTACTTATCGGCCTCGGCGGGTTGGTTATGATATTTGCCGAGCCTCTGGTGCGCTATGTGTGGCCGGGGCTAGCGAGCAACCCGGAGCACCTGGAGTTAGCGGTGGTAATATTACGCATAATGGCGCCGGCCCTGGTCCTGTTTAGCCTCTCGGTTATGCCGGAGCTGACGCTGCATTCCTATAAGCGCTTTACTCTGCCTGCAGTAGCTGAGACTTGTTACCGGACGGCCATTGTCCTGACTATGATAGCCCTCATTGGTTGGGTCTGGGCGCCTACTGACCCCCGGGCGATTTATGCGGCCGCGCTCGGGGTCTTGGCGGGAGGGGCCTGTCGGCTCTTTGTGCAGTTGCCCGGACTGAAGAGCAAACTCAGGCATTTCCGATTCTCCCTGGCGGTGCGGGGCACGCCGGGGCTAGTCGGCATCTTCTGGCTGATGCCGCCGGTCGTGCTGGGACTGGTCTTTTCCTGGGCCCGGACTTTTGGGGACAGCATTTGCGCTAATTCTCTGGGCGCGGGGATGTACACGGCCCTGGATTTTGGCCGCAAGCTCAGTGACCTGGCTATACTGATTCTCCCCTTGGCAGTTAGCTTTGTGGTCTACCCCTACCTCTCGGAATGGGCTGCGAGGGATGAGAAAGACCGGCTGGCCGATGCCCTAGTAAGCATGACCCGCGCAATGGCCTTCATCTTCATCCCCTTATCAGTGGCGATAGTTATCTTGGCCCGCCCCTTCTCCAGTCTGGTTTATGAACTGGGCAAAACTGGCCCGGAAGATATTGCCCTCATCAGCTTGGCCTTGCGCTGCTATGCGGTAGGAATATTTTTCTACGCAGTGGAGGGTAGTATCAATAAATGGTATTTTGCCCTCAAAGATACCGGTACCCCCAACTACGTAGGAGCAAGTATGGTGGTGGTGCACTTGGTTATCGCCTATGGCGGGGGGCTTAAACTGGGCTGGGGACTGGCTGCTGTGGCTCTGGCCCTGACCATCAGCAAGTCTACCAAGGTAATAATCCTTTATGGCCTGCTGCTGCGGCGCATTGGCAAGATTGACGCCAACCGAGTTTATCCCTTCGTCCTGAAGTTGGTAGCTTCTACCGCGCTGATGGGTGTGGTCGTGTATATGGTAGGTCAGCAAATGGAGCCGGTGCTGGTGGCCTGGCAGCCTCCGCTGGGTGGCGCGAAGCTGCGGGTGCTGGTACTGTTTGCCACTGCTGGCCTGGCGGGCACGGCTACCTTCCTGGGGATGGCTGCTCTCACCCGCATTGAGGAACTATTCTTAGTGGCACATTACTTAACCGAGAAGATACGAGGCCGACTTGCCTGCTCCCATTAAGATAGTTCAGGTAATGGAAGCCGTCATCGGCGGCACCCAGCGGCATCTGCTGGACCTGGCCCTGGGGCTGCCGCCCAGTCAGTTTGAGCAGCACCTGGTGGTATCGCCGCGGCGCACTCCGGAATTTGAGAATTATGTACCTCGCCTCGCGGCTCGGGGAGTTGGGGTCGTCATGCTGCCGATGCAACGGGGCATCTCGCCACTGGCTGACTATCACAGCCTGGGTAAGCTGGTAGCAATACTCAAGCAACTCCGGCCTGATATTGTGCATGGCCACAGCGCGAAGGGCGGGTTCCTGGCCCGAGTGGCAGCCCGCCGGGCCGGCATTCCTCATACGATTTATACACCGCACGTATTCCCGTTTCAGATGAATGTTTCGCCCTTGCGCCGGCGGCTGTACCTGGCCCTGGAGCGGTATGCAGCCTCAATGACTGACTTTATAGTCGCGGTCAGTAACAGTGAAAGAGAAGCGGCGATAAAGGCAGGGCTAGCTGTTCCCTCGCAAGTAATATTGATACGGAATGGAATCCAGCCCTCAGATTACTTGCCTTTACCCGCTGTGGTTCGGCAGCAAGTCAGACGCGAGCTGGGAGCCGACGAGAATACCATCTTAGTTGGCGCGGTAGGCGACTTGCGCCCGCAGAAGGGGTATGACATCCTGGTTAAGGCCACTTCGTTACTTACGCAATCAGGCCGTCGGGTGCGGGTGATTATTACCGGCGAGGGCATTCTGCGACGTAGACTTGAGAAGATGATAAAGCGGCTGGGACTACCCGAAGTGGTAGCTCTGTTAGGTTACCGAGAAGATGTTCCCCAATTGCTGGGTGCACTGGATTTATTTGTCATACCTTCGCGGTATGAAGGATGTCCTTATGCCCTGTTGGAAGCTATGGCCACAGGCGTGCCGGTAGTAGCCAGTGCGGTCCCTGGTATCACCGATATTATGGAGCCGAACAAGACCGGCTGGCTAGCTGCGCCGCAAGACCCAGCTAGCCTGGCCCAGCGAATTGGCCAAGCTCTCGACCAATATGAGAGGAGCCAGGCAATGGCCGCTGCCGCCCGCCGCCTGGTGCAAGAGGAATATGACCGGGACCGAATGCTCACCGAAACAGCTCAGCTCTACCGGCGCTGCGTTTCCGGTGGATAGCCCTCACCGGTGCTGGATAGCCGATTTAGGCTATGTCGACTATCCCCAGGTACATCGGCTGCAGCTACAGTTGGTGGCGGCCCGCCGTCGGGGCGAAATACCCGATGTCTTGTTGTTAGTCGAACATAGTCCGGTCTTCACTGTGGGACGGGCTACCAAGCAACCTGCCTTTGAGCTTACCGGTAGTGAACTTCGCCGCCGCGGGATACCGGTGGTGGAATGTGAGCGAGGGGGCGAGGTTACTTATCACGGCCCCGGCCAACTGGTTGGCTACCCCATAATTGACCTCCGCGCACGGGGCCAAGACCTGCATCAGTACTTGCGCGAGTTAGAGGAAACGATTATCATTACACTAGGTAATATGGGTGTGGCCGCCCGGCGTCGCGTGGGACTGACCGGAGTGTGGGTAGATGGAACGAAGATAGCCTCAATTGGTGTGGCGGTGCGGCGATGGGTAACTTTTCACGGTTTTGCTTTGAATGTTACTTGTGATCTTGAGCCATTCGACTGGATTGTACCCTGTGGCCTGCGCGGGGTTACGATGACTTCTCTTCAGCAGATACGGCCTGAAAGTGCGGATATGGCGAAGGTTCGCAACTTGCTGGTAGATAGCTTCTGCCGAGTATTTGATGTTGAAGGTCAGCCGGTAGCCGCCAAGTTGGTTGACGGATTTAACCTTTAGCAAACAGGGATTCAGGAGAGGCTGATGGCCACAGAACTACCTGCAAACTCCTCAGTCAACCAGTGGCCGCCGGTGCCTATGGGTAGCCCGGCGCGGTGGTTAGCTGTGGGAATACATCTGGGCCTGGGTCTGGTGTGTTTCTCGGCGGCCTACACTCGCCAGCCGGCTGACTTCACCGCGATGCAGTGGGGTGGAGTGGTCGCGGTGGCAGTATTGTTGATAGTGTTGGCTGCTGCCACGAGAGGTCGCATTGCCTTACGACAGTCGGGCCGGTTGCTGTTGGCTGTGGGGGCGGGGTTGGCAATGAGCCTGTCGTTTGAACCGCAACTGGCCGACCTGCCGGGTCTCCAGGACAATATTGGTGGCCCCTGGACCCAGCTATACCCCAGTATTGCTACCGTGGGAGTGGGTGTAGCCTTTGTCTTCTGGCTCCTGTTTTATGTAGCCGATGGGGAGAGAGGGCTGCATCCGATCCCCTTCCGCCATTCCTTGATTCTGACATCTGCCCTAGTTGTTGGTCTGGCCGTGCTTATGTACATCACTCTAAGCCCGGTGTATGGTCTGGACGGCGGCGAGACTACCCGCGTAATCATATTCAATGTAATTCAATATGCCGCGCTGCTGGTGGCGGTGCTGGGCAGTTGTGGCGGGCCGGGCGTGCGCGGTTGGCCCTTTTACTATATCGGACTTGCTCTGCTCGTGGCTATGTACCGCACACTGATATGGATGGGCGGACTGTCACCATGAACGCCACGGGGACGTCGCCAGCGGAAAGCCGACTAAGCAGGATGCTCTACCTCGCCGTGTTAGTGCTGATATTCATCGCTCCTTCCCAACGTGCCTACGCCGTGCACCCCCGTTATGGTCCGTTCATCACCCCTGCTGACGTACTGTTAGTATTAGTGGCGGCCATCTGGATCATTGGACTGATATCGGGGAGACGGCTGCGGCAGGTTCGCCGGGTCCCTCAGGCGGCTTGGGCGCTTGTGGCGGTAGCGGCCCTCTCGGCAACCAAGGCGGTAGATTTCAAATGTGCCTTAGTGGAGATAGTTCAAATCGGCCTGTATTTCGTAATAGCATTTATGCTGTTAGTAGACATACTGCGCCGCCGAGATCAGGTCCAGACTGCTGTCAACGTACTAGCCGCCGCCACTACTATTATCGTCGTGTGGGGGCTAGTGCAGTATCTAACCGAGCCTGACCCGATGGACGTCTGCGCCAGTTTCGGCAACCGCAATGTCTACAGCGGGTATCTGGCGATAGTCTTGCCCCTGCTGTACGGATTGTCTCTTCACCTGGGCGACCGCCGGTGGCAATGGTGGTGGTTGGGACTGGTGGCAGTAGGGATAGTCACTATGTTATCCGGACCATTGCTGTGGTGCGTGCTGGGGGCGCTGATTGCTATTAGCGCCGGGCACGAACGAACTACTTTAGTTAAATGCCTGGGCGCGGTAGTAATCTTTGTAGTGCTGATGCCCTGGGTTTTTCCCCGTAGCTATGAGGCGGCGGTGCACGAACTGGGTAACCTGTATGAAGAGGGCCAAGTTTACAAGGTTGCTGGAAGGGCGGACAATCAGGGTGTTAGACAGGTAAGGGTGGTTAAGAAGCGATGGGTGGAGTGGCAACCAGCTTTGAATATGCTGGCTGACAATCCGCTGTTGGGGGTGGGGGCAGGCAACTATCAACTGCGAATTGGAGAATACTACGGGTTACTACCTGACGTAAAAAAGAGCGAGCCGGATACCAGCAATCTATACCTGGTAATAGGCGGCTCGATGGGATTGGCGGGTTTGGTGAGCCTGGTGGCCCTGCTATCTTATTTCTGGCGGCTGGCCGGAGGGTTATGGCTGCGGGTGGAAACTGACTGGGAGCGGGGACTGGCTGCCGGGCTAGCGGGGAGTATCGGGGCTATGGTCGCGGCTAACTTTTTCACCAGTCTATTGGTCAGAGGTACGGGTCTGGTGATGATTTTGGTCTTTGCCCTCATTGAGATCATAGCGCGGCAGCGCTGGACCTCGCCCTCTTCGGGGAACAATTAGCCCAGCGGAGAGTCTATAAGACTAGGAGGCAAGGCTAATGCAGAAGATATGGCGGCTTATCAGATTCAGCGGTGTGATTGTGGGCGTAGCGTTGTTAGCCGTCACCGCAGCCTATGCGGCAAACTTGGTTTTCGAGGCGGAGCATTATACGTGGATTAAGCCGTGTATGGAAAAGGTGGCTGATAGCAAGGCCGCGGAGGGGTACTGCGTACAGATACCACTGCGACGGCCCCACGGTGTCGAAGAAATGGCACCTGGTGATGATGGCAATGTTACCTTCAAGATTTATGTCCCCGAGGCCGGATGCTACCGGCTATGGGCGCGGGTTCATTGGTATGATGGGTGTGGCAATTCGTTTTTTGTTTTTGTAGATGACATGGATACTGCCCACGCGGTGCAGCTCACCGACTCGACTTATCAGAAATGGCACTGGGTACGCACGCGTGGTCACGAGTACACTCTCACAAAGGGCTATCATCTGATTCGCTTTCAGAATCGCGAAGACGGGGCCAAGCTGGACCAATTTTTACTAACCACGGCCCCCGAGCGGTGGAAACCTACTCGCGCCTACAGGGAGACCTCGCAATACCTGTGGCACGCGGAGGACTAGGCAGTTAACAACGCTACAATGCGGCAACCTGACCGGAACTGGCCAAAGTTGTATATGCGCTATGTAATTCTTCCCAGGCGACTACTGCTGACCGCGGTGGTGCTCACGTTAGCGGGGATGCCGGCCCTACCCCAGGAGCAGCCCTCAGTCTCCCTTCCGCCAGGACTTATCCTTTTAGAGGAAGCCCTGGAGGGGCCGTATGTGCTCACTGGTACTCTATCGGCAGCGCCGCCCGCCCAGGCGGAGCTGGAGATTGTCTTCAATTTGGACGAACAGACCGGCGACCACTATCTACTATCAATTAAGGGCACCACGGCTCAGTTCTACAAGGTGAGTGCTGGCACTTTGCAACCCTTGGGTTTGTCGGGCAAGATAAACTGGCCGGCCCAGGGCGCTAACTTTAGTCTGCGGCGGGAGCAGTGGCGACTCAGCTTCATTTGCGACACGCAGATGGTCGTGCGGGCCTACGATTCGGACCTACACGGACCGCGCGTCGGCTACGCCGCGAGGCGCTGCCAGGTCAGTGATTGCTTCATCCAACACTTGGGCGAAATGTATATGAGCGATGACTTTATGCGACCCGCAGGGGAGGAGAGTAATTGGGAGCCTATCAGCGGCACCTGGGCGCAGCAGAGCCTGCGGACTGACCCCCTCGCGGAAAAGATGCGAGCGGAGCTCTCCGCCAATGCCTTCAGCTATCTGGGTAAGTCGGATCAGGGCCGGGCTATGGCTGTCTCCGGCTATTGGTTCTGGGAGGGTTACATCTGCCAGGCGGCGATGCAGGCGGTAGCGGGCGGGGCGATGGGGCTAGTCGGCTACTATCAGGACCCGGAAAATTACCTGGCGGTCCGCTGGACTTCACGGCTATCTGAAGGTGCTGATGCCAACAAGCTGCAATTGATTGAAGTTCACATGGGACGGGAGAAGCTTCTGGCGCAAGCGCCGGGCGGCTTCCTACCCGAGCAGTGGTATCAGGTACGTTTAGGGCTGAGTGCCGGGCTGGCATGTGTTTACATTGATGACCAACTCCGCCTCGCAGCTCGCACCGACCATTTCGGCCAGGGCCGGTTCGGATTACTGGCCGAGGGCAAGCGGGGTGGCTTTTTTGATGATGTCCTGGTACGGCCCTGGCAGGTTTTATCCGAGAAGTTTGTCCAGTCAGTGCCCGGCAAGTGGAAAGTGCTCTGGGGAGAGTGGAGTTTAGGGGAAGACGGCACCGCCCGGGTACGCAGCGCAGCCAAGGCAGCGGCGATAACGGGAAATGAAGACTGGGCGGATTACAAGTATGGCGCCGACATCACAGCAAAGTCAGGCGGTTTAGGCCTGATATTTGGCTGGACCTCATCGGATGATTATTACCTGTTTCGCTGGGCTGACCCTGACGCACCAGTGGAGTATCGCGGTCAGGCTCAAATTGTGGGTGTTACCGCCGGGCGATCAAAAGTTCTGGACGTGGAGCCGCTTACCCGTAGTGTCAGTGGCAAGGAGCGGGCTAAGGTAACCATCCAGCAAGGACTTATCACTGGATGGTTGGGCGACCAGGCCCAAGTACAGGTAATTGAGAGGGGCCTACCGGGGGGAAGCATTGGCCTGTATGCTGAGCACGCAGCTTCAGCTAGCTTCGATAACCTTCACGCGGAGGAGTTATTGCCGCCCCCCACCGCTCACCTGGTCAAGGAGTTCACTAATATCGAAGAGCATCGTGAGATGGCCGAGTGGGCCAGCCGACGGGGCCTATGGGTAACGCCTCCGGACCCCGATAAGCCCGAGGCGCAGTGGCAAACCAAGGGTGATTACTTCGGCGATAAGGTTGTAGAGCTGAGCATACCTCAGATCGGTTCCGTGACCGGTACTATGAGCATAACCGTGGATGCCAACCCTGGCCAGGAGCAGTCGGGATACACTCTGACAATCGCCGTGCAGAAAGATAGCAACATTCTGCAGGTCGGATTATTAGCCGGCGAGCACAGCCTCGCCGAAGCCACCTGGACAGCAGACAGCGACACTTGTACGGTACGCTTTAGTCACCAGGGACAAATTGTAATGGCCGTCATTGACGATAAGATGATATTCAAAGAGCGCGTACCCTAAGTAGTGCTGAATATGCGGAGATTAGTGCCTAACAAACCCGTGAACCATTCCCGAGTGCTTGTGTCGGTGAGGGCACTAGCTGATTCTCGCGTAGGCGAGGTTCTCCAACCTCGCCCCCTTGCCCGGCGCAGGTTGAGAACCTGCGCTACGCGGCTTGTGTTCGGGATTGGGCTGTTCATCGTAGGTACGGCCCTGGTTCTGGCTGAACAGAGCGTGGTTTCCGAGGCTATATGGCTGGTCCAGGTAGAAAAATTCGCCGCGGCCCGTGAGCTGTTGGTGCCTTATGTCGAGACAAATCCCCTCGATCTGTCCGCTCAGTACTGGCTAGGTCGCGCCTACTTGGCTGCTGGGCAACTTCCCGCTGCCATCAAGGTCTTTAGAGGGGTTCTGGCTCAGAAGCCCTCCTCAGTTGATACTCGTCTATGGCTGGCCAAGGCTCTGTCCGAAGATGGCCAAACCGAGGCCGCCCGCGGTGAGCTGGTCAAGGTGATAACCGTTTGCCCCAATGACCCGATCGCTACCAAGCTGGCCGCGCAGCTCCTAGCGCCTGGCGGCCAGAAGCCACCGGGCACTGCGGGTCAGTTGCCGCCAACCAAAGCAACCGAAAAAGGCGGGGTGAGGCTAATCACGGGGGGCTTACCCATCGAACCGGGCAGTATAGACATCTACTCCGCAAATGTGTATGACTATACCTTTGGGTGTGCTCCCGTGGACTGGTTGGTAACCAACGGGCGGTGGGAATCCACGAACCGGTGGACCTGTCAGCCCCAATGGTCCTGGTACGGGGGATATAACCGCAACGGGCCGGCGGCGATATGGAACAAGCGAGAGTTCGCTGGCGACCTGGTCGTAGAGCTTTACAGTGCCTTTAAGATGGGCTTTGACATCAAGGGTCGCAACTACAAAAACCCCAATGACGTGAGTATAACGATATGTGGTGACGGCGCTAACCTGGACAGTGGTTACACCTTTATGGTCGGCGGGCAGCATAATACCACCACGCGTATTATGAAAGGGACTAAGATCCTCGCCGAGACTAATGATCTTGCCGCGCTGTTTCCCTTATTTGAGAATAGTCACCCGATCGCTTATGATTTTCATCGCAAGTGGTGGGGCATCATCGCCCGCAAGCGCGGCGCGCAGCTTCAATTGTATGTGGATAATAAACTTGCGTGCGAAGCCGAAGACCCCCAACCTCTGAGCCGAGGTCGAGTGGCAGTCTGGACTTACGACAACGGCATCATAATCCCTCGCATCAAGCTGTATTATGAGCGGGAGATTCAGCCCCGCAGTCAACCAGCGGGCCAGGAGGCCCTAGTAGTGCCGCAGCCGACGGTTGCTGCTTCGGTGGTAGAGATTTCCTGCTCGTCACATCCGGCCATGTACAATGACTTCGAAAACAGCCTCGGAACCTGGAAGAATCGCGGTGGGTCTGATGGGGCCCTACTAACTGTGTCCCCGGGTGGCCCCACGGGAAATGGCCATTGTCTACGACTGATCAACCAGCAAAGCGGCGGTGTCTTCGCGGCCAGCATATTGCAAGGCAAATTCGATGTCGCCAAGTTCGCGAAGCTCTCGTTCGACTACAAACTCAATGCTGATGTTAAGGCTAATCTATACCTGACGGTGGCGGGACAACTTTATGAAATAATCTTCTCGGGTAGAAGTCAGCCGGCGCCGCTCGCTCAGATTCTGGGCCGTATGGAAGGGGTGAAGGCGGACAATCGGTGGCACCATGCTGAATTTGACCTGCTGGGCCATCTGCAGATAGCCTTAGGGCGTACCGATAATATCGCGGCCAAGGACCTGTTCATAGGTAATCTGAATGATACTGATTATCTACTGGCCGGCTTCGGCGGCAATCACGCCGGGACTAGCTACTACCTGGATAACTTCGTACTCGCCAGCCCGTCGGCGAGCAAAACGGTGAAGCTGACGCTGCGGACTATGGGGGAAACTCAACCTTTAGGTTATGCCATTTCCTTAGATGACCGGCTGTTGGCCCCACCTGAAGAGAGAGTTACCACCAAGTCTGCGGAAGTGGAAATAGAGACCCCTGGGGCAGGAAGATGGTATGTTCATGTCCGACCCAAGGTGAGTGAAGACCAATGGGGGCCGCTGATAAACTATCCGGTTTGGGTTGATAACCAGGGGCCGCGTCTGGTGCAAAGTAGTCCTCCGGAGGGCCCATTAGGTGACCAGCTCGTGGAGATTGAGTTCGCCGAGCCAGGGGGCGCGGGTCTGGACCTGAGCACTTTGAAATTGCACATTAATGGTCAGGACTATGATTGGACCAGCCCAGGCATAGGCTACCAGCCAGGCGCCGAACGCCTGGTGATAAACCCCCCATTGCTGGGCGTGGATTCTGATGATGACACCCGGTTGTCCCTGGCCATTGATGCCCAGGACCGGGCCGGCAATCCGATGCTCCAGCCGCTTGCGTTGACCTGGATACTATCGCCGGCGGCTGATAAGGCGGGCCCCCGGATAACGGATTTGACAGTGGGCGGCGGCTATCTTTGCCACCACGACTTCGAAGAAGACGTTGACTCGTTCACTGCCTACGGCGGGGATGAGTCGGCGCGACTATTCCGAGATGATAGCACCGCGGCGTCGGGCCGATACAGCCTGAAAGTATATAATCCCACCGAGGCGGGTCGTTTTGGCATATACATTTACAAGCAGCCCTTTGACGCCGGCAAGTACCGCCTGGTGGCGTTTGACTATAAAGTGCCATCTCGCTTACGGGCCGATTTTGCTGTTTTTGTGAATGGCGACTGGAAGGGCATTAAGTTTACCGATGTGGACGACCGTTTTGGCTATATCGGGCAGGTGCCCGGGGTTATAGCCGACAATCAATGGCATCATACCGAGTTTGACCTCTACCAGATGCTGCGCCAGGATGACCCGGACGCTGCCAACTATATTGTCAATCAGTTCGTGTTGGCTGATTGGGGGTGGCTGGGGAATGCAAGGGGACAAACCTATCACCTGGATAACTTCGCCATAATTCCCGTACTTAGTGGTAGTAATCCTATACCGGTGGCATGGAAAGCTTTAGACATTAGCGGCATTAGTGGGGTAAGCTGGCATCTGGACAGTACCCGCACCAGCCACCCACCACGTAACGTAATGGCGGAGTCCAGCCCGGGGCAACTTACGGATACCGCTGAATTTAACGGTTGGATGCACTTCAGTGTTCAGGACGGCGCCGGACACTGGAGCCCAACTCACCATCGGCGGCTGCTAGTTGACAGCCGGCCCCCACGGGCTTCACCGTTGAGTCCTGCCCCTGAGGGTCCTGCGGCCGACTCTGAGGTAAAGATAGCCCTACTTGACGATGGCAAGGCCGGCGTAGATCCAACTAGTATAGTGCTAAGTATCGGCGGGACAGATTACCGGGTTGAGAATAGAGGGCTGCGCTATGATTCAGAGCAGCGCGTTCTGGTGTGGAACTGTGAGAAGGTACGGCCTCAGCCCGTAGTTTTCAAGGATGGACAGCAGGTGCAGGTAATGCTCAAGCAAGCTGCCGACTTCGCGGACAATCCTCTATCCCAGCCGCTGGCGTGGAGTTGGATAATGAATTACGCTCAGGACAGTAAGCCGCCGGTATCAACCATACAGTCCCAGTCTCATCCTACTTTTATGGCTAACACCTTTGAAGATGGTCTGGGGATGGTCAAGGGCGGCAACACTGTGGTAGAGGTGGACGACTCTACTAGTGCCAGCGGCAACTACAGTCTCAAGTTGACTAAACCCCAAGGAGGACAGTTGCGGGCTACTATTTGCCCCATCTCCTACCGGCCGGATAAGCATCCAATAATTGCGTTTGATTATAGAATCCCTGCTGGCACTAAAGTAAGCCTACTGGCACAGACGGGGGACAAGTGGTATGGATTCGCCATTACCGGTAAACCGGACCAAATGCTGGGGCGCGTACCAAATATCGTTGCTGATGATCAGTGGCATCACGCCAGTATCAATATAGCGGAGTTGCTGCGCAGGCGACAACGTCGCGGGCCAATAGTCGTTAACCAACTGGTCATCAGTGACCGCAGCCCAAGTGCCAATTCAACCGGGGCAGTGGCCCATTTTGATAATTTTATGATCGGCCGAACCGGCACCGGGCCCCCTACTTTTTCGTGGATGGCTACTGATGCTACTGGCATTACTGGCTACAGTTACGCTTTGGACCCGCAACCTAATAATGTCCCTGACAGCATCTCCCAGGGTCTGGCAACCAAGCACGCATTTGCCGGGGTGAAACCGGGGGTGTGGTTTTTCCACCTGCGCGCCCAGGATGGCGCCGGTAATTGGGGCCCCCCAGTCCACTATGCGATTCTACATGGTTCTCAGTAGCCGGTTCGCCGACTAAGCAGGATTTGTCACTAGCCACCGCGAAGACTCTGTATGTCTCATTGGCATACGCACTTTAGGGTTATTGTTGGGAGCAAGTAGTGGCGGCTACGTCGGGCGGTACCAAACAAACCAGGCTCAATACTCGAAGTAGTGCCCTGATAGTTGCAATCCTGGTTGGAGCTGCTGCCTTACGGCTCTGGGGGCTGCCCTGGGGATTACCTGACGCCACCCATCTATTTTCTTATCATCCTGATGAATATCATTCCCTCCGCGGGCTATTCTCACTCGCGCAAGGCTCACTAAATCCCCATTTCTTCAACTATGGCAGCTTGTACCTGTATTTGGTAGCGGCCGCGGCTGTCATTGCCCACGGCTCCCTATTGGTTGGTGTCGTTCCCCGTGCTCTGACCTTTGAAGGTCTTCCCGAGGCGGTACGCCTGTGGACCCTGGATGCCCGTATCGTTTCAGTGCTAGCGGCTATACTGACAGTAATAGTAGTTTACTGGCTAGCGCGTCGGGTATTGGGAAATTCAGCGGCGCTAGTCGCCTGCGCTTTTCTGGCAACAATGCCGCTGCATGTATTACACTCTCACTATGGCACCGTGGACATCACCCAAGCTCTTTTTGTCTCATTATGTCTGCTGTTCTCGGTGCGAATAGTCCAGCAGCGTAGCTGGCAAGCCTGCCTCTGGGCGGGCATAATGGCGGGCTTGGCTGCTTCTACCAAGTACAACGGGGCTGCGGTAATTGTGGCCCCACTCGTGGCCATTTTTCTGCCTGCTGATGATAGTTGGTCACATGCGGGTGATAGCGAGAAACGGGCAGCAAAGCTCTTAGCTATAGTCCTTGGTGCGGCGGCAGCCTTCCTGCTTACCTCACCGTATACGTTGCTCGCCTGGAATGAGGCGAGAGGGGACATTATCTTTGAGATACAGCATATGCGGTTGGGCGAGCCATTGGCTATATTGGCTGAGTCTAGCGGCCTACTCTTTCATCTGAAGAATTTGCTGGCGCCGGGAGCAGGACTGGTATTGATACTGGCGATAATAGGAGCGGTGATCGTCGTGATGCAACGGCGCCGCCAGCTTTACCCGCTCGTGGTTTTTGCCAT
>JAUWJN010000017.1 GCA_030607655.1 bacterium | reverse complement strand
TCAGGCCCTTCTCGATCAGCATCTGACCAATCTGCTTGCGGCTACTTGACCGTCGCATAGTTCCTAATACCCCATTCTCTTGTTGATACCCTCAGCAGATTTGTGGCAAACATAAGCCTTATGTATCTACATTATAGGTCATTACCATTGTCTATGTCAACCTGAAATGACTTCCACTGCTGGGGACAACCAAGCATTAGGCCTAGGCACACAGCCCAGCCAACTGCTCTTACCAGACGGGCAGCACCTGGGACGGATATATTCCCGGCGCGTCATCTTCGTAGGCTAGCGGCAGTTCGATGGTCGCGCCACCCTCACGGCTGGAAAGATATATCGCCTTGATGAGTTCGACTGCCTTGCGCGCCTCCCCACCGGGTATCTCCGGCTCACGGTCCTCCATAATAGCCTCACACAGGTCCTCAATGTGCCGCTGGTGACCGGTGCTGGCCAGCGCCGTGGGGTCGGAGGCCGTGCCCCGATCCTGGGCCTCGGCGGTCTCCGGTTCTTCACCTTCAATTTCCCAAGCAGTTATGGTATCGCCATCCAACTTTATGCTGCCCCGGTCTCCATGAACTTCCACGTTACAGCCATAGCCGGGGGTGACCGATGTAGTACCCTCCAGTACCCCTAGTGCGCCGTTAGCAAACTCCAGCATGGCCACGGCGGTATCCTCCACCTGAATGTTGCGAACGAGTCGGCGACAAAAAGCACTGACGCAAACCACATCGCCCATAATCCATAACAACAGGTCTATGCCGTGTACTCCTTGGTTCATAAGTGCGCCGCCGCCGTCCAACTCCCAGGTAGCGCGCCAGTCTCCGCTGGCATAGTATTCGTGGGAGCGATAATACTTTTGATAGCAGTCACCTAATACCAGTTTGCCTAGCTTGCCGGTGCGCACGGCCTCGCGCACGCGGCGGGAAGAAGGCGCTGTGCGCCGCTGGAATACTCCGGCCAGCTTGACATCATTCGCCGCGGCCGCCTCGATCATGGCGTCTATCTTCTCCAAGGTAATATCCAAGGGCTTCTCGCACAGGATATGCTTGCCTGCTTCCGCCACGGCTATCGCGTGCTCGGAATGCATCCCACTGGGGGTGCAAACGGAAACTGCCTGGACGTCATCACGGGCTAGCAGTTCGTCCATACTGGTTACATAGGGTACACCGTGTTCCTCGCCTAACTTTTTGGCTTTCTCCTCCACTATATCACAGACGACTTTGAGTTCAGCGCCTTGTGCCTCGGTAGCTGCCTGCGTGTGCCACGGACCAATGGCGCCGCAACCAATAACGCCCCAGCCGATCTTTTCATTAGCCATAATGTATCATTCCTCACTAGTTGATGTTTGCACTGGTTACTTGGGATAAGCCCCGGCGTAAGGCTCCTCAGCGTCAGGGCCTCTACTTATGCGAACCTATTATAGCGATTGATTCCTCACTGTCAAGTACCTTCGCAACAAAAGGCGGTGAGGCAGAAAAAGGGGGGAGTCGGGGCACGCAAAAAGCCAGCCCTTTTGTGGACTGGCGAAAGTTGCTTAAGAAGTCTGCCGAGAGCTACTGCATCAGGCGGGGCCTGATGCTCGTAACGCCTGAGAGCTTAATGCTTCCTCGATTGCCGTTTTGTGTGCGTTGCTAATTGTCTTAGCATCTCGCACGACGTCTACTATATGCTGTATCGTAGACCTCTCTAATACTCCCTTTATTCTACCGGGCTGGTTGACCAGTTGGCCAATTATCTCGTCCAATTCGACGCCCGCTATGACCTCTGAGCAATTAAGAAAAGAATCGTACTCCAAGAACTCGTGATCACAGGCATTTACGCTGACTTGGCATTTCCGCCGATCGGGCCTACTCTCAATAAAGGAAGATATGGACGAGTTGACTACGAAAAGCAAGAGGGGTTTCACACACGCTATCACTACATATTTCTCTTTGGCTGGTTTGGTGAACTCGCACCGGAGATAGAGTACCGTGCCCGGTACAAAATTTTTGTTGCCGTATTCACACCTGTCAGATTCCGGGAAATTATCTCCGAGCTTCACCGTTCTGCCTAACCATTCCTGAGATATTCTAATACCTCATCCCCATTTGGCAGAGACTGTGCAATAAGCTCAAGTGACATAATGTCCTTCTCATCTACGGCCCGGAAGGCTTCGTCCTTATGACTTATGTCCCTCAGTTCTCCAAACGACATCTTGCCATACTGTTCAATAGCTTTGTTCAAGGACTCAATATCGGATTCGCTCAATAAATCCAGCTCTGGTGTTCGATTCGGAACTATGTTGTTTCCCTCGACCGAAAAGTCGGGTGATTTCGGCAATGTTAACCAGGAGGCACCGTCTCCACGCATCTTCTTAACAATATCGTAGGCCAGGCTAGGAACAGGTCCAAGCCGCATAGCCACGTAGTCATCTCCATATATCAACCTTCCGTATTCCCCCAAGTGGTGTTTGTCCGCGAAATAGATAACTTTGAGCGCGTTATATGTGTCGGGCACTTGGTTGGCGACATATAGAAGCACCTCAATGGCCTTGTGAATATCTACGCTATAGCGAATAGCCATCTCTTTACCTCCTCTTTTCCACATCGGCACGACCGTAATAGTTTTCTCCGTGCCCCTGAGAAATCCTGCATAATCATTTTACCCATTTGTCGCCCATTATATTACACTATTCCTAGGCGCGGGGCAAGGACCTCTTGAGCCGCCGACCCGAGACCAAGTTCACACATATAGACGAATTACCCCAAAATTAGTTCCACAGTATTCCGTCGCGATCGGCGCTGCAAAATCCTCCTTGTCCATCTATACGCCGGTAAACAGTGGCGTCTCTACTGCGCTGAGTCTCTTTTCGGCTGCTCGGTAGTAATCTTCTTCAATTCCCACTCCGCTGAACCGCCTATCAAGTTTTAGTGTCGCCACGCCCGTTGATCCGACTCCCATAAACGGGTCAAAAACTAGATTGTCTGCATTGGAAGCAATGCGCATTATCTTCTCCAAGACCTTTAGTGGCTTTTGTGTTGGGTGATGGGGCTCGCCAACTGTTGTTGAGCCTTTTCCGCACCTTCCTTAGCTAGCTCGTCAGCGCGCATGTTGTGCTCCCGGTGGGTATGCTGGATCTCAAAATGCTGCAGATTGCTAATGAGCTTCTGAGCCCATTCGTACAGGGGTTTAATCGCCGCCGTACGCACCTTATACTTCCCTTGCAGTTGGCGGCACATAAACTCGCTGTCGCTGACGACCTGGACTCGCCGCAGCCCCCGAGAGATGGCCTCCGACAGGCCGGCAATGAGGGCGCGATATTCGGCCACACCCACGGTCGTCACGCCCAACGGGATGGCTCGCTGCGCAATTGCTTGCCCTGCAGGAGTCTCCAGCAGGAACCCGGCGCCGGCCGGACCGGGGTTGCCCAGGGAAGAACCATCAGTGTGCAGGATGGCGTCAAAATCAGCCTGCTTGGTCATTGTCAATCCCTGCTTGCGGAGGTGGTGGGGGCAGATTTGCTGCGTCGTCTGTATCTTCTCTCGGCCGCGGGGGAAGCGCCACGCCCGCAGAAAACAGCGGTGGGGCGGCCGGTGCTGGCTGCCGCTGCGGAGCCTGCTGATATAACTCTTGGGCCATCATCACCAAATCAAAGCCCTCCTTGCGAATACGCAGGTCATAGTATATCAAAACTATCCCGATCATCGCCACTGGCCGCAAGACTATCTGCAGCACGGTACTGATAGCCTGAATGAGTGTTTGGGCTAGGGCGGGATGGGTTTCCATAAGGGTAAGCATCAGCACCAAATTGGCGGGTAACGCCACGGCGTAGGAAACCACCCCTACCATTAGTGAGAGCAACAGCCAGGTGGCGAAGACGCGCCAGCCGTGGCCGGTGACCAGATTATAAGACCGACCCATCGCCCCCACTCCCCACAGTCGCTCAATAGCTACGATCGGGGTAGCAGTCAGGAACCAAATCCAAAACACTATACCGGGTACTAAGCAAAATAACATTCCTACTGACATCACGGCCGACACCGCGACCATTGTCAATAGCAACTTCCACCACAGGGGCAAAACCCGGCGGTAGACGCTAGCCAGCGTAATATGCTGCCCCAGGTATATCTCGGATACGCCCACTGCCAGAGCCCCCTCGCTTATGGGAAACAGTACTACCCAGGCAGCTACTACTATTAAGACCACGGGCACGAGTCCGACCAGGGCCGGCCAGGGGATTTCCTCACCGCCGGTGGCCATCAGTTGGTTAAAGAACAGATACTGAGCGATGATCTGTATGACCATCAAAGGCCCGTAGACTACCGCGACAATCTGCAACAGGGGCAGGAAATTATGCCGGTACAGCCGAATCGCCGCGTCAATAAGGTCGGCGATCTCCATCTTTTGCAACGTCGGCACTTCTTTGGGGCTGACCATCACTCTAACTTTCTTAGTAATTTTGCCCAAAACTGCTAAAGATCTAGTCCTATATGCCGATAAATCATAAGCAGACACCCTTAACCGGGGGGGAGGATGCCTTGCTGATTATCATCGGCAGCGTCGTGGCAATCGGGATAGTATTAGGTATATGTGCAATTGCTGGCTGCATCCTCAGCGGCCAGAATTCCCGCCGCCTAGAAAAGCGCCAGTCCCAAGAGTTTCACCCCCCATTGGCCTCGGGCTTCTGATGGCTCGCTCTGGCCATCTGCTCGATTCCGCGCCCCTACTAGCCGCTCCTAGTTAGCATTGCCCCTCGGCTTTGCCCGACGTGTCTCCATTTCTGGACCAGGCTACCCAATTCCTCCCCCGGGGCCGGGCTACTACAAAGTTGGCCGCGGCCCTTGCAAAGTTGCCAGCAATAAGCTATACTAAAGTAGGTCAGACGGGGGGAGCACGGCTGCTCATCGGCAATCTTTCCATTGGAGGTCCGCCGCACCGCACCTAGAAGCGCACATTGAAGCACTCAGAGGTGAGTATTCCGTGGAAGAATTAACCGTATCCGGGGGCCAACCCCTGCAGGGGACCGTACAGCTAAGCGGGTCGAAGAATGGCACCTTGCCCTTGCTGGCTGCGGCAATACTGGTGGATGGGGAGAGCATAATAGATAATGTGCCCGACATATACGATGTCGGGACCATGATTGAAATGCTGCGGGCCTTAGGGGTAAAATGCACCTTTGCCGCCCCGGGGACTCTGAAGGTAGACGCCAGCAATATACAGACAACGCAGGCCCCGTATGATCTGGTCCGCTGCATGCGGGGTTCGTTTTATGTGGCGGGGGCCTTGTTGGGTAGATTAGGAGAAGCTCGGGTGCCCCTCCCGGGCGGCTGCGTTATCGGCTCGCGGCCGGTGAACTTTCACATAAATGGCTTTCGGGCCCTGGGGGCGACAGTACAGGACAGGTATGGAATTATGGAGGCCCAGGCCTCTCAGTTGCGCGGGACGCGGATATATATGGACCCGCGCATCCGCAGCGTCGGCACGACCATAAATGTTATCCTTGCTGCTACTCTCGCCGAAGGGACTACCATAATAGAGAATGCCTCCCGGGAACCCGAGGTGATCGCCTGCGAGCAGTTCTTACAGCAGTGCGGGGCGAATATCAAAAACGGCAGCGGGGCCCGCGTGGTAATTGAGGGAGTCAAAGGATTACACGGTTGCCGATTTCGCTCCATTCCCGACCGTATGGAGGCGGGCACCTTCCTGTACGCGACGGCAATAGCTGGTGGCGATGTCATGGTTCAGGGGGCTCAGCCCCAGTGTATGGATATGGTCATCAGCAAGTTACGCAAAGCTGGAATGCAGATCGAGGTAACCCCGGAAGCAATGCGCCTAGTAGCGGACCGGCGGCCGGAGCCAGTGGATGTGATCACCGCGCCATATCCGGGATTCCCTACTGATCTTCAGCCTGCCCATAGCGTGCTCGCGTCGGTAGCCACGGGTACCAGTATAGTAGAGGAGACCATCTTCGACGGTCGGTTCAACTATATTGACGAAATAGCCCGGATGGGGGCCGATGCCAGAGTCGTGGGCCAAGTGGCCATCATTAAGGGCGTGCCCAAACTCACGGGGGCGCCCGTCGAGGCCACTGACATCCGCGCCGCCGCTGCCCTGGTGCTGGCGGGGCTGGTCGCTGAGGGCCAGACCGAGATAGATGGCGTCCACTTCTTAGACCGCGGCTATGAAAAATTCGCGGCCAAGTTGCAATCCCTGGGCGCACAGATCTTTCGCCGAGGTGACGCCGCAGACCGGGAGGCGCTATGCTTGGCCTAGGGGACCGTTTGGGCATTGACCTGGGCACCTCCAATATCGTCGTCTACGCCCGCGGCCGCGGTATAATATTACGAGAACCCTCCGTAGTAGCTATTGACCACCGCACCCGTAAGGTCTTAGCCGTGGGCCAGGAAGCTCAGGGAATGTTGGGACGCACCCCCGGCAATATTATTGCCCTGCGCCCGCTGCGTGATGGCGTCATTGCCGACTATTCTATCACCCGGGAGATGCTCGCCCACCTCATCCGCAAGGCTTGCGGCCTGGGGGGGCGTTTCCTCCGACCGCTGGTAGTAATATGCATCCCCTCCGGAGCCACTAGTGTCGAACGCCGGGCCGCCCTGGACGCCACCCGTGCCGCTGGCGCCCGGGAGGCCATCCCCATCGAAGAACCTATGGCGGCCGCGATCGGCGCCGGGTTGCCCATAGGCATGGCCGGGGGGAATATGGTGGTAGACATTGGCGGGGGTACTACCGATGTGGCCGTAATATCCCTGGGGGGCATTGTCGTTAGTGATTCGGTCCGCATTGGTGGTAACCATCTGGACGAAGCCATAATCCGCCATATCAAGCGCATATACAACCTAGATATCGGGGAACGCACGGCCGAGTCGGTCAAGATTCAAGTCGGCTCCGCCTTTGATACTAGTGAAGATCAACAGATGGAGGTGCGGGGGCGGGACATAGTCTCGGGTCTGCCGAAGATGGTGCGGATCAACTCGGCGGAGATTCGCGAGGCGCTGGCCGAGGATATTATGCAAATCATTGACCGCGTCAGGACTATTCTGGAACGTACTCCTCCTGAGCTGGCCGCGGATATTATTGAACGAGGCATTACCCTCACCGGCGGTGTCGCCCTGCTTACGGGAATGGATCGATTGCTCGAATTGGAGACCGGTATCCCCGTCACCATCCCGGACGACCCCATATCCTCGGTAGCTGTTGGTACGGGGCAAGTACTGGAAGAACTCGACGTTTTGCGCCGACTCTCGCTTGAGCCGCAGCGTTACAACTGAGCCCAAATACCGTAGGCGGGCCAACCTTGGCCTGATTTTGTCGCGGCTGTGCGCTGAACCTGCGTCGGCAGTGCAAGCGCGGCAAGGATGCCGCTCCTCCGACAAACATATTACCAACTAAAACGAGGTGAGATTACATGCAACTTGCTGAACGAATGAGCCGCCTGGGTACCGAAACTGCTTTTGAGGTGCTGGCCCGCGCCAAGCAATTGGAGGCCGAGGGCAGAAGCATAATACACCTGGAAATTGGCGAGCCGGACTTTGACACTCCTCAGCATATTATTGATGCTGCCTGCGAGGCGCTCAATAGTGGCTGGACCCACTACGGGCCCAGCGCCGGTGACCCTGAGTTGCGCCGGGTCGCTGCCGCGCACATAAGCGAGTCCCGGGGAATGCCCTGTGAGCCTGACGAGGTCGTCATCGTGCCCGGGGCTAAGCCCATCATATACTGGGGTATTACCGCAGTGGTTAACCCCGGCGATGAGGTAATCTATCCCAATCCCGGCTTTCCCATCTTTGAGTCTATGATTAACTTCGTCGGGGCTAAGCCGGTACCGATCCCGCTGCGGGAAGAGAACGAGTTCCGCCTGGACGCGGACGAATTAGCCTCGCTGGTTACCGACAGGACCAGTATGATTATCCTCAATTCCCCTCAGAACCCCACTGGCGGCGTGTTGACCAAGGAGGACCTGCAAGCCATCGCCGAGGTAGCACTGGAGAACGACCTGATGGTGATGTCGGATGAGCCTTATGAACAGATTCTCTACGAGGGCACCCATTACAGCATCGCCGCTCTGGACGGGATGAAGGAGCGCACGATCCTGCTTGATTGTTTTTCCAAGACCTTTGCTATGACCGGCTGGCGGTTGGGCTATGGAGTGATGAATAAGGAGCTAGCCGCGCAAATTGCCAAATTGCAGACTAACTGCACCTCCTGTGTTACCTCTTTCGTGCAGCGGGCCGGCATCGCCGCGCTGACTGGTCCGATGGGGCCCAGCGAGGCGATGGTGGCCGAGTTCAAGCACCGCCGCGACGTGATTGTGGACGGCCTGAATGAGATCCCTGGGATTAGCTGCCTGCGGCCGCACGGGGCTTTCTACGTCTTCCCCAACATCACCGGCACGGGCATAGATAGCCGCACCCTGGAAACCAAGTGCCTGGAGGAGGCCGACGTCGCAGTTCTATCTGGCACGGCCTTCGGCGAATACGGCGAGGGCTACCTACGGATGTGCTACGCCAACTCCGTAGAGAACATCCAAATAGCCCTGCAAAGACTCGGCGGTTTGTTCGGCGGATAGCCAGTCAGTGTTGTCGGTCTGGCACATCGCCCATCCCACGCCGTTTCTTCATGGAGGAATGAAGGTACTGAGAAGGGAAATGCCTATTCAGGAAAGAATCTAACCAAGAGGCGATTATGATGAAACAGCCAGTGAGAATGTGTGCCGTGACGTTGGTGTTGCTGGTCTTGGCGTTATGGCTAGGCGGCTGCGGTGGGGGAGGTAACGCGCCGCCTACAATGTCAGCAGTGCCTAGCAGTAGTGTCCACGGGGCTGGAGTATTTCCGGCTAATGGCGGCGGCTTGCTGGGTGATATGGACGACGACGGGCAGCCGTCGGTGGGCGATGCCATTAAGATTCTGCGGATTGTGGTGGACCTGGACGAGGATAATAAGCCCTGCGCCGATGCCAACGAAAACGGCGGGACCGACGTCGGTGACGCCCTCAAAGTCCTGCGCTGCGTAGTCGCGTTAGATCCCTGGCCGATTGGCTATTGTGGGGGAGGTCTCTCTACCGTTGTGGGGTATGTAGGGGCGGGGGTGGGTGCTGCCCAGAACGGCGGGCCGCCACCTTTGCAGCTCCTGACCGACCCGCCGGCCGAGCCCGTGGCGATGGCGTTGGTCAAGCTTCAGACTAACCCGGATACCGTCGAGGTGCGGACACTCCACAACGGTTACTTTGCGGCCGAGATCCCCGCTGGCGTGGTGACGGTGACCGCCTATCCCCCAGAGGATAAGCAGGACCAACACTCCATTTCGACACCTGTCAACGTGACGGCAGTTGAGGGGGAGGTCACTGAGGTAGATGGGACTACGACTGGTGCTCCTCCGACCGTACCACCTGCCGACTTCTTTCCATGCAACGTCAGCGACAAGAGAGCCACGGACAGTGTTGGGTGGAGTGAAGACGGGGGCGACTGGGACGTTCAAGATTGGCTGGGCGTCATCATAGGCACCACCAGCGTAGGCGGACAGACAGCCTACGTTTTGGTTGGGCCACACGGCCTGGTCCCGGGTGTAACTGCGATGCAGGCCGAGCCGCAGTATATTGCCGGTGCCGGCATGATCCTACGCCCTGGTAGCGATGGGTCGATGACCTTGTACGGCTTACCCAGGGTAGTCGACAATGGGGACGGCACCTACGAAGTCGTCGCGGATATGTTCGACACACCTATTGTCTGGCCGGTGATGAGCCTGGGCAAACAATACACCAGCACCACCACTCTGGAGAGGCGAACGATAAACGTTGACCTCGCGCCCAACTTTTCACTGGCAGACCTCGACCCTGGTGATTTTGGATTCCCCATCGACCCATGCCCCGCGTCGCTGACGATTAACACGAGGCTGACTGGTATCGGCGTCCCGGTGGGCACCCCTGCGGGCACCTTTGCAGACACGATTGTACTATCTCTGACGTTTGAAAACACGTGGTCCGCCTATATCATTACGGACGAGGTACAGATGACGCTGGCGCGTGACATTGGTACAGTCGCGGAGCAGGGCGTTTACGTGCGCCGAGATGTGGGCCAGCCCAGCGGCACCGGGGACGTAATCGAGTGGTATCATGACCTTTTGTTCTATGCCCGCGTGGGCGGAGTAGAATACGGCACGGCGCCGTAGGCCGACCACGCGGCCAGTAAACTGATGCCCCAATGACAGCCACCCCTTCGGCAAGCTCAGGGTGGCTGTCGTGTTAAACGTCAACTTTTCAGCAGCGCGTTGTAATGAAATGCCTCCCCCAGGGCACTATATACACAGAAGAGTGTGCGCGGGCGACCTGTACGGATGAGAAGCGCTGCGGTTGGCGAAAACTCGATTGTGTGGTCCTGATGCCAGTATCTTCTAAGGAC
The DNA here is from genome assembly GCA_030607655.1 of bacterium. GTDB lineage: Bacteria > Armatimonadota > Zipacnadia > Zipacnadales > Zipacnadaceae > JALGTV01. Next base: position 6,095 of record JAUWJN010000017.1, on the reverse strand, counting down.
GCTCAAATGGTGAAGCGAACGCTACGGGGCGATAATGAAGCCTACGACCAACTGGTGCACAGCCACCAGGCCAGAGCCATAGCCGTCGCCTACCATCTGTGCGGCGATTTCGAGGCGGCGCAGGACATCACCCAGGAAGCGTTCGTCCAGGCGTACCAGTCGCTGGGCAGCCTCAGGAAGCCGGCTGCCTTCGCGGCGTGGCTGCACGGCATCATTCGTAACCTGTGCCGCCAGTACCTGTCCCGGCGCCAGCCGCAGGCCGCTTCTCTGGAGCGCGACCCGATACCCGAACCCGGCCAGTCTCCTGACAATTCTGTTGAGATTATCTCGCTTCTGCAAACCCTGCCGCGGGAGCACCGAGAGATACTGGCCGCCCGGTACTTGCAGGAGCTGGATTACAAGGAGATTGCCCAGATGTTGGGGATAACCATTAACAATGTGCGCGTGCGGTGTTTCCGGGCCAGACAGGCCCTACGGGAAGCACTGGTCGGCGCGGAGGTGATGTAGATGGGTAATTGTGAGCAGTGGCGCGAGGCAATATCAGCCTATGCGGACGGACAGTGCCGCTGGGCCGAGCGTAAGGCGGTGGAAGCTCATCTGCGCGAGTGTGCGGACTGCCGGCAGTGGCTGGAGGACATCCGCGCCGACCAGCAGCTCTTCACCCAGACTGTGATGGGCCATCAGGCCGACATCTCAGACACCGTGATGAGCCGAGTAGGTGAGATGTCAGCCGCGAAGAGTCAGCCGATGAAAGAAGAGAAGCCATTGGCAAGCTGGCGACTCGTGAAGGCCGCGGCCGTAGTAGCGGCGGCCTGCCTACTGGTAGCGGTTCTGTTTCCCGTTTTTACCACGGCCCGCTACAAGGCGCGGCCGGCCCTCACCCCTCCCAAGGAGCCTGCGACAAGTGAGGCTTTGCAGCGCCAAGAGCCCAAGGCGACAGTCGGGTATTTCGATGGCCGAGCCAGGCTTAGCACGGCGCCCCGCCCAGAGGACCGGGAGACCGACCGGCTGGCCGAAAAACCAATGAGAGTTCCCAGGGCGCCGGACCAGGCCGCCGTAGTCACCGCGGCCCCGACAGGGGCCGGCATGCCATCGGCCGAAACAGGGTGGTTCGACCATCGCCCGGGGCTAGCTGGTGAGACGGAAGATAGCAGAGTTGCACGCGCACACATCGAGCTTGAGGGCTTGCCCGAGGCCGCTACTGCGGTAACCACAGGCCCGCCGGAGCGGGACTGGGGCATGCAGCGCGAGCTGAAGCTGGCCTATGATGCGGCGCTGGAGATGTGGGTGAAGAATGTGCAGGAGGCGGTGGTTACCGCCGAGCAGACTTTCTATGACCGTGGCGGGTTCGTGCTCACTTCGGTCTTGAACCAGGCCGAGGCCCGGCGCGAGTCGCGACGCGCCGAAATAATCGGCAAGGTGCCCACTACCGAGGTGGCCGAGACCATCAATGCCCTGGCGGCCCTGGGCTATGTGGCCCGCCGCGAAATCCAGGGCGAAGACATAACCGACCAGTACATCCAGACCACGCGCGATATTACCCAGATTAAAGACGAAATCCAGAAGCTCAGGGAACAGCGTCTTCGCGCTTCGCGTGCCGAAAAGAAGCAGATAGACCAGAAGATAGCCGCCGCCCAGAAGCGACTGGGACCGGCGCAGGACGAATACTTCGACGTCCAGCGCGAGCTGGCTTTAGCCACGATCCAGGCGACACTGGTGGAGAAAACCCCCGAGGTATCGGAGGCACTCTCAGGCGTGCGAGGAGCCTGGCGCAGCTTCACCCGCGCTGTGGCCAAGGTGGGGGTAGCGCTGGTCTGGGTCGGGCTCTACGGCTTGTTCTTCGTGCCCATGATTGTCGCTGTAATAATCTACTGGCGCCGGCGAGGATAATTGAGTAAAGTTAGGACTGGCGCGTGGTGACCCGTAGCGCGGCGCGTAAACTGATACACCAACGACAGCCACCCTGAGTTTGCCGAAAGGGTGGCTGTCTTACTGTGCCCACATTACGTGATAGGACCTCTAACCACCCCCGATTGTACCGCCCCGGTTTGCTCAGGCAGGAATGCGGGTATTGATGAGGGAAATGAAGGGCAGAAGCTGAGCAACCGGTAATTGTCACCAGACCACTCGGGAGCAGGTAGATATGATATTAGTGCTGAGCTGCAATGCAGCGATGATGCGCACCTATGAGGTGCAGAAGTTCAAGGTGGGGCAGTTTCACCACGCCAGCCGCTTTGATGTGGCTGCCGGGGCCAAAGGTATCAATGTCGCCCGCGTGCTGCGCAGCCTGGGGCATAACAATGTCGTGGTCAGCGGATTTGCCGGCGGCCTCATCGGCCGTTATATCCAAGCTGACTTGCGCAAGGCCGCTATTAAACCGGCTTTCGTGGAGATTGCCGAGGAATCGCGGCTGTGTCAGACTTTCGTGGACCCCGCCGGCACCGAAACCCGCGTGGATGAGCTGGGTCCGCTAGTAAGTCCCCGGGAACTGCGCAAACTAAGCTCGCTGTGGCGCAAGTTGCTGCGCGACGCGCAGATGGCGGCGATATCCGGCAATGCTCCGCGGGGTGTTCCCTCGGACTTCTACTGCGGGCTGGTTGAGGCGGCGGGCGAGGCGGGCGTGCCCCTGGTGTTAGATGTCCACAACGAGCTGCTGCGGGAAGCAGTCCAGGCTGTTCCGCCAGTGATGAAACCTAACCTCAGCGAACTAGAGTACCTAATGGGGCGGCAACTCAGTGTGCCGGAGGGGGTCGTGGAGGCGAGTCAGGAGCTGCGGGCGAGCGGCGTGGAGCTGGTGCTGACTTCATTGGGGATAGAGGGAGCCATTGCCGTGGGCCCCGAGGGCAATTGGTGGATAAAGCCGCCTAAGATAAAGCTGGTAAGTCGGGTGGGCAGTGGCGATGCTTTGGTGGCCGGTTTCATCTCGGCTACCGTGGAGGAAAAAACATTTGAGGAGCAGATGCGCTGGGCGGTAGCTGCGGGCGCGGCGAATGCTGCCTCGTTCAGCATCGGTCGGTGCACGCGCGCGGACATCGAGCGGCTGGTGGACCAAACTGAGTTGACACCCATAACGTCAAAGGAATAGAATTCTAGTAGATAACCTGGTATTGCAGCGGGTGGGGAGAATATACATGACCGATAATAGGATAACCAGACGCGAGTTCGTGCAACGCACTGCGGTGGCGGGCGCGGGGCTGATCGGCGCGGGCCTTCTGGGCACCAGTCCCGAGGCAGCGGCGCAGCAGGCCCCGGTCAGTCGGGTCAGCGTTATCCGCAGCGAGAGCGTGATGGCCAACGGCTCCTCGACCGATGGGCAGAAGGTTCTGGAAATGCTGGACGTCGCGGTTCGGCATGTCTTCAACACTGACAGCGCTGAGCAGGCCTGGGCGCAGGTGGCGGCCGCTGATGATGTGGTGGCTATCAAGGTCAACTGCATCTGCGCACTGCTGGCTACCAGTGTGGTGGTGGTGCAGGCTGTCACCACGCGCCTGACGGACCTGGGGATACCGGCCAATAATATTATTGTCTTTGACCGGACCAGCGGCGAGCTGCGCAAGGCTGGATTTCCCGTGCAAACCGAGGGGGATGGAGTCAGAATCTACGGCACTGACGGCGACTACGATGACCCGATAAACCACCGCTCCTTCCACCACCGGCTGACCAAGATTCTTACCCAGAAGGCTTCGGTACTCATAAATATGCCGGTACTGAAGAACCACGGCGGCACCGGCATTACCCTGGCGATGAAGAATCATTATGGCACCATTGACAACCCTGGCCCCTATCACGGCAATAATTGTGATCCACACATTGCTGATATCAATGACATACCGGCCATTAAGAATAAGACGCGCTTGATTGTGGCCGACGCCACGCGGGGCTGTTGGGACGGGGGGCCCGGCCCCGGGGCCGGGACTATCTGGGCCTACAAAGGCATTATTGTGAGCACCGACTCGGTGGCGTGTGATACGATAGGAACAGGCATTATTGATGCGAAGCGTCAGGAAAAAGGCCGCCCACCGCTGGGCGGCGGGCCGGGCAAGCTGCCCAAGCATATCAATACCGCCGCTGGGTATGGCCTGGGCACTAATGACCTGGCCAATATCAGCCTATTGCAACAGACTCTGGCATAGGTAAGCCCGACAGGAGGTACGACATTATGTTGGGACTGGGAACCCAGGAGATTCTGTTAATACTGTTGATTATTTTGCTGCTCTTTGGCGCCAAGAAAATCCCCGAGATTATGCGGGGTCTGGGCAAGGGTATCCGCGAGTTTAAGCACGCTTCCCAGGAAGCGGTGGATGAGATTACGTCCTTGACCGAAGACGAGCCCAAGGAGACCGAGGACACTGGCGGCGACGAGCCGCTGGCCGGCTGAGTCCACAGGAGGGGAAAACAGTGAGGAAGTGCCTGACACTTCTCATAGCCATCGGCATATTGGTAGCCGGTGTGGCGCGAATAACGACGAGCGTGACGGCGGAGTCATTGCTGGCCAGCTTCCTGCCAGATAGTGGCCAACTGGCGAGCTGGCAGATAATGGTGGGCACCGACCGCGGCGGCACTACTGACGAGGTGCTCTACACTATCTACGACGGGGCCGTGCCCACGATGCGTCAGCAAGGCGTGCAGTCCGCTCATCAGCGTATTTACAAGCAGGGCGAGAAGCGGATAAGCCTGGATATCTATAGTCTGGGCAACTGGCAGCAGGCCAAGGCATATTTCCTCCCGCACCGCCAGACCCAACGGGAGGGTGCCGAGTCCTTCACTCTGTACAATACCATCAAGGAGCAGGCCTTTGTAGCCGCCGCCGCTGGCAGTATCACCGGAATGGCGTGGCAACGCAATTACGTCTTCGTAGTGGGCATGCAGGGCGCCGGCGCCACCGACCGCGCTACCGTCAAGGCTTTCTTGACCTTCGTTTCTGAGAAGATTAAGAAACGCTACCAAAGAGCAGCGCGACATTGCTTATAGAGCCGCCTGGGAAGCCCGCTTGGAATATCTCAAAGCCCAAGAAGGTAACCAAGCCCCCGAAGGCTAATATACAATATCAATAAATGCCAAGGAGGGATTCAGATGTATAAACTGAAATTGTCCGTGGTACTTGCCGCCGCCATCATCGCCGCCCCAGTCGCTGCCGGCCTCTCCCCCACTCACACTCGCCTGGAGGGGGCGCGCTGCCGCGAATTGCTGAAGATGAATTCATTGCTCTACCGGCAGCAGCAACCCCGCCTCCTCCGCCGCTTTGCTCTGGGCGAGATTGATCTTTCCGATGGGGAAATGCACCTTATCCGTGCTGCTGCGCAGGCCGCCGCTCGCGCCCGGCGACGCAGTTTGGGGACCCCCGCCCGTCCGGGAACACCCCCACAAGGAATTCTTCAACTTATTCAGGTCAATACCGCTGACGAAGCAAGCGCCATTGTCGCTGCCCGCGATTTTGTCAAACAAAACCTGCTCTCCCCCCGGACTGCGAAATTCAGTGGCAATTGGTTTCCAGAAGAGCGGGTGTGGCAAATGGGACCCGACCAGGTCAAAGTATTTGGCTGGGTCGATGCCCAAAATGTATTCGGCGCGACCGTCCGCAATTACTATACTTGCATACTCCGCAAAATGGCTGAGGGGGTTTCCCCTATTGAGAAATGGATACTTGTGGATATTAATATTGCCCTCCAATAGTGATTGCGGTTAATGGTGAGGCCCTAGCTACTGTACTAGCCGCCGGTGCATTAGATACGCAGCACCAGCACTACCGCTAATAGGCTGGCTGGCACGTGCCCGCAGCAGCGGAGGCCGCCCGCCTCCGCTGTAGTTATATAGTCCTATCCCAGGGAAAGGACGTGCCCATGCTACAGTTGTATAATTCCCTGACCAGACAGAAGCAGCCTTTTGAGCCGACTGATGGCCAGACAGCTAAGATTTATGCCTGTGGGCCGACAGTCTACGACTTCGCCCATATCGGTAATCTGCGCACGTTCATGTTCAATGATATCCTCTGCCGCTACCTGCGCTTCAAGGGCTTTGAGGTTAAACAGGTGATGAACCTCACCGATGTGGATGACAAAACCATCGCCGGTGCGCAGGCCGAAGGGACTAGCCTC
>JAUWJN010000243.1 GCA_030607655.1 bacterium | reverse complement strand
ATCAGTGGTGAGGGTATACCGAGGTTGTGCGAATGGTTAGGGAAACAATTATCCACAGTGACCTCAGCGTAGTACGAGTTGAGGTGACCGTCGAGGGCATAGTACAGGGCGTGGGCTTCCGCCCCTTTATCCATCGTCTGGCCCGACGCTACCACATCACCGGCAGGGTCCATAACTTCAGCGGTGGGGTGGTTATACAAGCGGAGGGGCGCTCCGCAGATGTGGAGGCGTTCGTCCGCGCGCTCCCAGACGAAAAGCCGCCGATCGCCCGCATTGAGAATATCTCGGTCGGCGAGCTAGATGCCGTCGGCGATTCTGAGTTTGTTATTACTGCCAGCCGCGAGGCAGCCGGCGGCACCATACTACTTTCTCCTGACGTCGCCACCTGTCTGGATTGTACCCGGGAGCTGTTTGATCCCCACGACCATCGTTATCGCTATCCGTTCATCAACTGTACTAACTGCGGGCCGCGGTTTACTATCATCAGCAGTGTGCCCTACGACCGGCCCAATACCACGATGCAGCCGTTTACTATGTGTCCGCAGTGCCAGGCCGAGTACGAGGATATTAACGATCGCCGCTACCATGCCCAGCCTAATGCCTGCCCGGCTTGTGGCCCTCAGGTGGAGTTGGCAGTCGGCAATAAGCACTATGGCGGTGAGGCCGCCATTCGCCAGACTATCGAATTACTGGTTCAGGGGAAGATTGTTGCCGTAAAGGGCTTGGGCGGGTTTCACCTGGCCTGTGATGCCGCCAATGACCAAACCGTGCGTACGTTGCGGCGACGAAAAGGCCGTGAGGAAAAGGCGCTGGCCATTATGTCGGCCTCGGTGGTAGACATTGACACCTACGCTGAGCTGACCGAAGCGGCGCGTGACCTATTGGACGGGTCTATCCGCCCCATTGTTCTGCTGAAGAAAAAGGACGGCGCACTTATCGCCGAAGCGGTAGCTCCCGATAGCAAATACTACGGGGTTATGACTCCCTACACTCCACTGCATCATCTGTTGCTGGATGATGACCGGCTCCTGGCGCTGGTGATGACCAGCGGCAATCTTAGCGAAGAGCCGCTGGCTACTGACAATGAAGAAGCCCAAAGCCGGCTGGGTCACATAGCGGATGCCTTCCTGCTGCACAATCGCGCTATCCAGGTAGGCTGCGACGACTCGGTAGTCAGACCTACTTCCCTTGGCCTTACAATAATGCGCCGCGCGCGAGGCTACGTTCCCTTCCCGGTTTCAACCCAAAAGGACCTGGGCAAAGTCCTGGCCGTCGGGGCCCATCTGAAGAACACCTTTTGCCTGACAGATGGACGCAACGCGTTCCTCAGCCAGCACATCGGAGATTTGGATAATGCCGAAACTCTGGACTATTTCCAATGGTGTGTTGATCACCTGCAGGATGTGCTGCGCATTGAACCGGAGTTGATTGCCCACGACCTGCATCCCGATTACTTGAGTACCCGCTATGCCCTGCGTCTGGCCGAGGAGCGCGGGCTGCAGGCAGTCGGTGTGCAGCATCACCATGCACATATTGCTTCGTGCATGGTCGAAAATAGCCTGGAAGGCGAGGCCCTGGGGATAGCCTGCGATGGCACTGGCTTCGGCGAAGATGGTTGTGTGTGGGGATGCGAGATACTGGCGGCGAGCTATGATGATTATCGCCGCCTGGCCCATCTGGAGTATGTCCCTCTGCCCGGCGGCGAACAGGCTATTCGCGAGCCCTGGCGTATGGCCGCCGTTTACCTGGCCCGCCAGGGCCTGCTGGATGAGGACATTGACTTCTGTCGCCGCCTGAATCAGAAGCAGTGGCGGCTGCTGTCCCAGATGATTGAGAAGGGGATAAACTCGCCGCTGGCCTCCAGTGCGGGTCGGCTCTTCGATGCGGTAGCCGCAATTCTGGGACTGCGGTACATCAATACTTACGAGGGTCAGGCGGCTATGATGGTGGAGGCGGCGGCGGCCGTGGCCCAGGGCAGCTACGACTACGCCATTAGCGAGGAAGGTGACCTGATGGTGATGGACCCGGGCCCGATATTCGCCGGGATAGTTGCCGATCTGCAGGCAGACATTGATGTTGGCTGTATTGCGGCTCGCTTCCATAACACCTTTGTGGCCATGCTGGCGGACGCTGCGGTGCGGGCGGCGGGTGTGACCGGCCGGAAGCAGGTTGTCCTCTCTGGCGGCACTTTCCAGAATGAACTGGTATTGTCGGATCTGCACCAGCAGCTCGGCGAAGCCGGCCTGGAAGTCTTCATTCACCAGCAAGTGCCGCCTAACGACGGTGGATTATCATTAGGGCAAGCGGTTGTGGCCTCCGAAAGGCGGATATAGTATGTGCGTGGCCCTGCCGGTTAAGCTGATGAAGGTAGAAGACCAACGAGGGGTGGGCGAGATTGGCGGCAGCACCGTCAGAATGCGTCTGGACCTGCTGCCGGAGGCCCAGGTGGGCGACTATGTCCTGGTCCACGCCGGCTTCGCTATCCAAAAGGTTGCCGAAGAAGAAGCCGAGGACACCCTGCGGCTGCTAAAGGCCATTGAGTGGGGAAATCAACTGAGATGAAATTGTGATGGATTGGTTTAATGGTCTGCACCCGGTAATTCAGGCATTACTGGCTACAACTTTTACGTGGGCGGTCACAGCACTGGGGGCGGCGGGGGGCTTCGCGGCTAAGCAATTGAGCCGCCGGACACTGGATGGGATGCTGGGGTTTGCCGCCGGGGTTATGATTGCCGCCAGTTACTGGTCGCTGTTGGCTCCAGCGATCGAGATGTCCGAGGGCAAAGATATTCCCATCTGGGTGCCACCGGCCGTGGGGTTTCTGGTCGGAGGCATTTTCCTGTGGGGGATTGACAAGATGCTCCCCCACCTGCATATAGGCTTCAGTGCGGAGGAAACCGAGGGGATCAAGACCTCCTGGCGCTGGACTACTCTCATAATGGAAATGTGCCATAACAGCAAAGGCAATAGGTAGGACTGAATATGAGTGATGTTGGCCGGCTTCTGTTACAGTCAGCCGAAGATTCTTTCCTCCAAGTTGGTGTATTTGTCGGCGCTATGCTGCTGTTCTTCGGCTACTTGAACTACAAGACCGCCGGGGGAGTCATAGCGGTTATTACCAAGTATAAGCGGTTTCAGGTCCCAATGGGGGCCGTTTTAGGTGTCTCGCCGGGTTGTGGCGGTGCTATCTTCGTTATGCCTTTATACCTGCGAGGCACAGTGACTTATGGCACAGTGGTGGCCACACTCATTTCTACGATGGGTGATTCCTCCTTTGTAATCATCTCAAGGATGCCCAAGCAGGCTGTGTACATTCACCTGATTTCGTTCGTTGTAGGCATCCTCACTGGTTATGTAGTGGATGCTCTCGGGATTGGGCAAGGCTTACTGCGCCCTGCGGAAACAACACCTGAGCGTCCTACACAGCCAACCGAGGCCAAGTGGCCTCACCTGGGCCACGTCCCTGGCGACCAGGTTGATGAGGCCCTCCACCCGGAGGGCCGGGAGGTTGCGGGAACCATTGGCTATGAGATTACCCATAGAGGATACTGGCTCTGGTGGCTGATTACCGCGGTGGGCTTCCTTCTCGGCATCATCTTACTAAGTCAGCAGGATATCAGCCAGTGGGTAGGGTTTAATCTGAATCGGGTGGTGGGACTGGTTGGCGCAGCAATCTCCGTAATATGGCTCATCGCCGGGCGACACACTATTGCTGACGATACTCACGCTGAACTGGAAGAGAAGCTTGCTTCCCTCAAGGAGATGTTCATCCACAACGCCCATGAAACGTCCTTTGTCACCTTTTGGGTTTTTGT
>JAUWJN010000020.1 GCA_030607655.1 bacterium | reverse complement strand
GCCCAGGCCAGAAACCCAATGAAGCCCCCGGCAAAGCTATCCCCCGCGCCGGTGGGATCTATCACCGTGGGCAGCGGATAGCAGGGCAGGCTGAACTGCCCGAACCGTGAAACCAAGGCGGCTCCGTATTCGCCCTTCTTTATCAGCACATACCCGGGTCCCATCCCCAGAACCTCCTGCGCCGCTTTAGCCAAATTGGGCTCACCGGTAAGTTGCCTGAGTTCGGCGTCATTCATCGCCGCTACATCTACCCGACTGAGCACCGCCAGCAGCTCATCCCGGGCGTTTTCAATCCAGAAATCTATCGTATCGCAAATCGTCAGCACTGGTGAGGTGACCTGGTCAAGGACTTTCAATTGCAGTGCGGGCTGGATGTTAGCCAGAAACACATAGCCACAATCCTGCCAGTCTGGCGGCAAAGTGGGGGCAAAGTCAGCAAATACGTTCAGTTGAATGTCCAGCGTGTGGCGCTCATTCATATCATACTCATATCGTCCCGACCAGCGGAAGGATTGGGCCCCAGCGACCTGTTGTACCCCGGCCAGGTCCACGCCGCGCTGCTCCAGGTCGGCGAGGGCCTTCGGAGGAAAGTCATCGCCGATAATACCCACTAGGCACACCGGTGCTAACAAACTGGCAGCAGTGGCGGCATACACCCCCGCCCCCCCCACCGCCTCCTCAACCCGGCCAAAGGGGGTCTCAATCGTATCAAGCGCCATTGAGCCAACAATAAGGACTTTGTTATTCATTTTGAGTTTTTTCGCCCGGATGAGAGGTGCCTCACCCCCAGCCCCGCGCCGTCGCCATAGCGGCTTTGGCGCGTCGGCGACTCTCCGTCCCGGAGAGGAGAGCCGGGCGAGGCTCTACCGTTGCCCGTGCCAGTAGCTGAAGGGATGAGGCCCCAGCTCGGCGTAGCGGTGCATCAAGTTCAGGCCATCCTCCACCGCCGCCGTCTGTTTGCCCATCGGGCAGGGCAGCCACTCAACCACCCCAAACAATCGACAAATCAGCGGCCTGACCGGATAGATAACGCACAGTCGGCTAGCTTCATCAAGGAACCGACAAGGCGGCATCATCTGCCCTGGACGACGCGGCGGCGGGGAAGGAACTGACTGGTCTTGATTTTGAAGGTGCTGGCATATAGCTTGATATTCGGCCACCAACATCGGCACTTCTCCCGCGCAGCGCAGCGCACAATCAATGCAACCATCGCAGGTGCCAACCGGAAGCTGCTCATATACTGACTGTAGCCACCGCACCACCTGTTCAGGACTCACTGACCTGCTCCTCAACCGGCGCAATGTGCTTGCGGATCAGACGCACAAAGCGTGAGCGCCGCATCATCATCACCCGGCCGCAGCCGGTGCAGCGGGCCTTGATGTCGTTGCCCAGCCTAATTACTTCCCACTGGTCGCTGCCGCAGGGGTGAGTCTTTTTGAGCTGTACTATGTCACCTAGGTGCAGCTTCATTATGGGGGCCATAATTCGATTAACTTTCACCAGCAGCATCATCCACGGGAACAGTAAAACTGAAGGTGGACCCCTGGCCCAGTTCGCTTTCCACCCAGATCTTCCCTCCCTGCGCTTCCACGAGATGCTTGCATAGATACAAGCCCAGACCGGTTCCAGGTACTCGCTCGGTGCCCGTGCCCCGGACTCGTTGGAATTTCTTAAATAGATGCACCATCTGCTGCGGAGCAATTCCTACGCCGTGGTCGCTGACGGAGAATCTGACCACCCCGTCCTCGCAGCGGGCGCTGATACTCACCTGCCCGCCATCAGGCGAGAACTTCACGGCGTTATTCATCAGATTAGTGAACACCTGCTGTAGCTTGCGTCGGTCCGCCCGCAGCGCAGGTAAGTCCGCAGGAATATCAACAACGAATTGGTGAAGCTGCGTCCTCGGCTGTTCTAGTTCAATGATATTTGCGACCATCTGGTCAGTGCCGGTTATGCCACTAAGCTCAATGTCCAAGGGCTCTCCGGCCTCAATGCGCGAGAGATTCAAGAAGTCCTCCACCAAGTCCTGCATCCGTCGGGAAAGTTGGCTAACATAGTCGAGGTATGACTGAGACGCCTCGTCGAACTGGGCGGCCCCCCGTTGCAGCAAGGCCGCAAAACTTAGCAGCGACGCCAGCGGATTCTTCAACTCGTGGGAGACAAACGAGATAAGATCAGTCTTCATTCGGTCTAGCTCAATAAACTGGGTGACGTCGGTTAGCAGCAGACACTTGCCGATTATCTCGCCCCGGTCTTCAACTAGCGCAATGTGAGCCCGCACCACAGTCCCACTGCCCGCCAGCAGCTCCAGCTCTTCGACGTGAGTGCCACCTTCCAGAGAGAGCGGGCGGGCAAATAGGTCAACCAGGTGCTGATCATCAATAAGCGCTAGGATGGGCTCTCCCACCGCTTTCGCCTCCTCCAGACCTAGCATCTGCTGGGCGGTATCATTTATCAGCACCACGCGGTCAGCCTTATCCGTGGCCAGGATACCAGAAGCCATCTCCCGGACTAGAGTTTCAATCCGGGCCTTCTCGAAAGCCAAGCGCAGATTCGCCTCCCGCAGCTCCTGGTTAGCAAAGTCCACGCGCTCCTGCAACTGACTATACAAACGGGCGTTATCCATAAACAAGGCCGCTTCCTGGGCAATCACGGTCAGCAGTGAGGCATCCTCCTCAGTAAACAGGGCTCCGCCGCGCTTATTTATTGCTTCCCCCACCCCGACCACTTGGCCCTGGAGGGTCATCGGTACGCACAGCACCGAGCGGGCCGGAAAGTCAATGGCTACGGGAATGTCGCGAGCTTGCCGCGGGTCCCGGGCGGCGTCGTTGACGATTAGCGGCTCGCCGCTCGCCGCGACTAGCCCCGCGATACCTTCGCCTAACTGAACAGTAAAATCTTTAATCTCCTCAGCCTTCTCCCCCGAGGCAGCTTCAAATCGCAGATGACGGCCTTTCTCATCCAGCATCAGCACCGAGGCTGCCTCCACATCCAGTTCCGTTTCAATCCATTGCAGTATCTGCTCCAATAGTTGCTCGCGATCCAGACTGGAATTTATCAGTCTGCCAATCCCTAAGATAGTCTGAATTCGAGTATGTAGTTGCGCCTGGGCATGGCCCTTCTCCCGCTCAGCAATGGCCGCCTCTCTTACTACCATAATTACGCCGGTGATAGATATAGCCAGCAGGGGTAGGGCAGTAGGCAGGAGCAACTGTTGGGCAAAACACCACAGTGACAGCCCCGCGTATACAATAGCTACCGCTAGGACCGCCAGCGTCCCTCGCCAGGAGTTAAGTGATGCCAACCACCAGCCTATAAACAGACTTCCGATGCCGGCTAGCAGCCAGCCAACCCACAGCGGTAGTATTCGTAGGCCCTTAGCGGTGAGGATGGTGTCAATAGCGTTGGCGGTTACCTCCACGCCGGGCATGAGCGGGCAGGTGGGAGTACGATACAGATTCGCCAGACCTACCGCGGTAGGCCCGACCAGGATAATCTTACCCGCCACTTTAGGTTCAAGTTCTTCGGACTCTGTGGATAGCACCTGGGCACCGGAAATAGTGGGATAACTCTCATAACCGCCCGCGTAGTTCACATACAGTTCGCCCGCCGAATCAATAGGCGCCTTCAGCTTTCCCAACTGCACATAACGGTGGCCCACCGATATGCCCTGCGTACCTGGCGGTAGGCCTAAGAATACGCGCACGACCTCGGTCGGAAAGGCCGGATAGAGCTGTCCCTGGTCGGAGACAACCAGCGGCACCCGCCGCAGCACCCCGTCGGTTTCCGGCGTTACATTCACCGCCCCCAGACCAGCGGCTACATTAGCTAGGGAAGCCGGTGGCCCACCGAGGCACCCACTTTCCAGCTCCTGGGGCCGGGGTAGTTGTCCCGAGCCTACCGCAAAGCGCTCCCGCCACCGCTCAGTACCCGCGCCCGGTGGCAAGGGTTGTATAACTGTGGGCAGCACCACTCGCCCATAGCCTTTAATAGCTTCAGCGAGAGAGTGAGCCTCCTCCTGAGCGCTAGCCGGGACGCGGTAGGTGACCAAGGCCGGCAGGTCAAAGGCAATGACCCCGGCGCCGGCCTCATTGAGGCGATTGACCAGGTCAGCCAATCGCTGATACGACCACGGCCATAGGCCGACCTCTGCCAGAGCCTGCTCGTCAATAGTAACGAGCACAATCTGGGGACTAACCGGCTGGCTGCCCGGCAGCATAAACCGCAGATCAGTAAGGGCAAATTCCGGGCCTGTGAGCCGTCCGGATAATACCATCAGCACCATCCAGACGGCCGCTGCTATATATAGACCTCGACGCCGCTCTGCGGTCAGTATCTCTACCTCCTCGCGAGTCTAGTATTTCCTCGCGGGCGAAGCCATTCCTGCCCTCGCTGCCTTCTTATTGGCAGGCTTTGCCTTAATACATAGTATAGCAGAAAACGGCGCACAATGCAGCCTCTTGGGTTGACGAGGGGCTGAGTTGGCCTGCTTGAGTTAAATGTAGGGGCGAATGTGCGCACTTGTCCACCGTAGCTACAGTTGTCTGGCGAAGGTGGAAGCATATCGGCCTGCCCAAAGAGTTTACAAAAAAAATTCGTCCTACCTCTTGACAGCAGTGGGGTAGCGTCATGCAATACAGACAGAAATTTTATTTATCGGCAATTTTACAAAAAACTTTAATTTACCCCTTGACAAACATTTGCCATTATGTTATACATAGATTATGTAGTATGGATAATTAGCCGTTGCTGACCATTTTCATTATGCCCAGGAGGGGATTATAGTGAAGTTACTAGTATGTTGTCTTGTCCTCGTCGTCTGCCTCGCTGTACCCGCTGTGGCTCAGACTACTTGGTACGTTGACCCAGGCGAGAGTATTCAGGCCGCCATTAATGGTGCCGCCATAGGTGACACTGTCCACGTCAATGCCGGAACCTACCAGGAAATTCTAACCATTAACAAGCAACTCATCCTGGAAGGCGACAGCAAAGAAACCACCATTATCAAGGGCTACCGCCGCCCGATGAACCAGGATGAGTATGACGCTTGGACTAGCCTCAAAAATAATTCAATAATAACCATTGGGGCAAGTAATGTAGAAGTCAGGAATCTTGGTTTAGAAGAAGGCAAGTTTATTGAGAACACTGGCATATCAAACTACCTTAACTTGCACGACCTAAACTTGGGGTGGGGCTCTTCACAGAGTCCTATCTTTTTATGTATGAGTGACCATAGTAACATCAGCAATGTCACGGCTGATCGCGACACCCGGCAAGTCTGGTACGATCCGCCGGGCACTACGCCCGGGAGCCTATTCAACAGTACCCAAGGTGGCGAGATCGCCGTAATTTGGTTCAGTAGCGACCTAACCGCCAGTGGCAATACCAGTGACAATGCCAATATGCCATTTTATCTCTCCATGGTGACCGACTCAACCTTTTCAGGCAACAACTTGTCCGTGGGGGCCGGCGAGGCGGCTGACTGGGAGGGCGTCGGCTTTTGGGCTGGCGTAGTAGACAATTGTACCTTTGACGGCAACACTTTCTACAATGCCCCAGGCACACGCTCGATGTACTTGCATACCACTCCCGGCAACAATACTATTCAGAACAACGACTTCAGCGCCGGCGGCAAAGTTGTAGATGAAGATAACAATACCTTTACCGGTAATACCTGGGGAGCTAATGGTTACTCGGCTATTGGCCATACTAGTAACTCCTCAGTTGAGTTGAACATGTACGATGCCTCAGGCGGTGATGCGAACATCACGATAACTGAGTTCGACCTCGGCACCGATCCAGGCGGCGGTCAGGGCTGGTGGCAGCCGGGCGTGGGCGAGGACACCTCCGGTATGGAGGGCAATCCGACTCCCGCCGGTGACGTCGTCGACTTCGACACCGACTGGGCCAGTTTCAACTATGCCTTGGCTTCCATGGGCTACGATGTTTCTGCTGTGGGCGCCGAGTACGAATCCACTATCCGTCCCTATTGGTGGGATGCCGGCGCCAGCCTGTGGCGGCTGCCCAACGAAGTCGGCTATCCCGGCGGGTTCCGTACAGATTTCACTTTTGTTCCGAAGGATGTTGCAGGATTGCTTCTGGGTGATTTTGGGATTGATATGGATAACGATAGGGTGTGGGCCTATACCGACCACCTCTCCGACTGGCAGCCGGCCGGCGATGTACCCGAGCCGGGGACGATCGCCCTATTTGCCCTGGGGCTGGTAGGCCTGGGGGCGAAGCTGCGCAAGCGGAAGGACAGTTAGCTAACTACAGCGCTCGGCGTTCAGCATTCAGCATTCAGTAACGACGGTCCCGCCTTCGCTGTAAAGCAGCTTCGGCGGACAAGCGGGGCAGCGATGCCCCTCCTACAACACCAGTAACAACACAATGGCTCAGGCGCAATGCCGGGGCCATTTTTCTTTAAGCCACCAGTAGGACAGGCGACTCGCCTGTCCACAGTAACCCCAGAGAGCAGACGGGCGAAGCCCCCGCGCGTCCCCTGTGAGGCGAGGTTGCCCTTCGGCTTTGCTCAGGGCGGTGAGCCTGCCGAACCGGAGAACCTCGCCTACGCGACCCATAGGTAATAGGTGCCATTGCCTATAGCTGTCGTTGCCGCCCTTGCTGTCGTTGCTGCCCTTGCTGCCCCTGCTGCCCTTGTGTTATAATCTTCATTATGTGGGAAAGGATGCGGGCAGTTCTTAAAGCGATTGACCCAGCAGCCATATCGCTAGCCTTGCTCATGGCCGTTCTGCTCGCAGGTCCCATAGTCGCCTGCGCGGATGCCCCGCCGGGCCGGCTTATTGTCACCATAAAGGGCGACAATGTCCAGTATGGCTTTGTTGACCCGCCATGGGGAGAGATTCAAGGAAATGCTCATATCTTCCTGGAAGTCGAGGGCCAGCCCGACAAGCGTGCTATTATTCACGCCGACCGTGCTGCCTTCAAATCCGGCCAGATCGAGGCTCAAAATGGTGTTACCCTGGGCCTGCCCGACGGCTTGCTGACCGGCGAGTATCTGCGATTAGACCCCAAGACCGGGGAGTTTTGCCTCCAGCAGGTACGCGGCGTGGTCAACTTTAACGCTGGTGCCTCTGCCGTGCACGGCTATGCTTTCGGTGAGGAAGTTGTGCGAGACAATGAGATTATTTATGTAGTCCAGGGGAAGATAACTACCTGCAACCGCGAGCATCCGCACTACGCCCTGCAGGCCAAGCGCATTGAGTACTATCCTGACCAGCAGCGCTTCAAGATAAAGGGCGGTTCGCTTTCTCTGTATGGTGTGAAAATCCCCCTGATACCCAGCTTCTCTTTTGACGTGGCTGAGGAAGAGCGGGAGACGCCTGATATTCTCCCGGTACCCGGGTACTCGTCCCACGATAACCTGTATCTACCCTACCTGTTTAAGTTTAGCTTGCCCGACTCGCCCTGGCGCAGTGAACTGCGCCTGCGCGTTACTCAGAAGCGCGGCATCCGACTGCTATCCACCAACGAATACGCGAAAGGTCGCTGGCAAGCGGGCGGTTATCTATCCCAGACCGAGGACGTCTATAATGATCTAGGCAACTATATGACTCTGGACCGCCGGCCCGAATTGACCTTCACGCGATTCGCCACCAGCCCTGACCAGGACGATGGTTGGCGGGCATCGGTGAATCTGGCCAATATTGTTGAAGATATGAAAGGTGACGAACATACCGCCGATCCCCGGCCTACTATTCGCGAACAGCGTGCCGCCGTCACCCTGGCCTATGATCGGCACAACCAGCAGCGCCACAGTAGGCAGGGCCAGTGGTATGGCCTATCTGCTCGTCAGGCCCTCTACAGCACGGGGGATAGTTATCGTGACCTCGCTTTGACCCTAGGGGCCGGTGGAAAGGTAAGCGGTGCTCTGACCGGTTCACTAAGCCTAACCCGACATATCACCAGCGGCCACACCCCCTTCTTGTCTGATGTCGTAGATATCAAGACCGAGCTACAGCCGGCCCTGGCGGCCCAACTCTCACCGCGCTGGGCGATGAGCGCGACGGGCAAGTATGATGTTGACGAAGGCAAGCTGCGCGATTACGAACTGGAGCTGCAGCGGCGCGCTCATTGTCTTACCTGGGGTTTGTACTACCGGTTTACAGGTGAACGCATCGGCGTCCGTGTAGACATCAACGGCCTGACCGGCAATACTACGCCTTATCCCCAACAATCCGACCTTGACAAGCTATATCAGAATACTCAGCAGGAACTAGCTGCGGGCGCTGGCCAAGAATGAGGCGAAAAGAGGGCATCACCACCCCAATGTTTGTGCCCGCTCAGTACTAATTACGAAAGGAAGTTCTGACGTGACCCAAGAGCCTAGCCAGGCGATGCAGGAGTACTTCACAGCTATATATAACGAGGGTGAGCAACGGTTAAGTTTCGACGATAGTCAGGACTTTGCGACCTGGCAGCAGCAGCTACGCGCTGAGCTTATGGACCTGTTGGCCGTTGCTCCCCCCCAGGAATATCCAGTTGCCGGTGAGGTAATCAGTGAGGAGCAGATGGATGGCTACCTGCGCCAGTATCTGCATTTCACCAGCCGTGATGGAGTACCCATCCCCGCCTATAAGCTCATCCCTGATGACTTGTCCACGCCGGCTCCGGCCGTGCTCTGCTACCATGGCCATGGCCCGGGCAAGGTGATACCGGCGGCCATTGGGGAGGACATCTATGGCAACGAAGCACCCGTAAAAGGAGAGCGTGACTACGCCGTCCAGGCCGCGCAGGAAGGTTACATCGCTCTGGTTCCCGATTGTCGCGCCATGGGCGAGATGATGTTGCCGGCGGATATGAAGGGCGACTACGGCGCTAGTTCCTGCCAGCAGATGAGTATGCGAGCAATTATGGTGGGCAGGACCGTGCTGGGTATGAGGGTTTTGGAGGTGATGTCTGCGGTTGATTATCTGCTTACCGATGAACGGATCAATGGCGAGCAAATTGCTATCACTGGTCAGTCCGGCGGCGGCACGGTGAGCCTGTTTGGTGCTGCCCTGGAGCCGCGGATCGCCTTCGCCGCTCCGAGCTGCTACTTTTGCACCTTCAAACATTCAATTATGGCTATGTCCCACTGCGTGTGCAACTTTGTTCCGGGTATGTTGAATCTGTGCGAGATGTATGATGTAGCCGGACTGATTGCGCCGCGGCCACTGCTGATTATCGCCGGTGAGCAGGATCCTATCTTCCCCATTGCGGGCGTGCGCGAGGGCTTCGAGAAACTACAAGCAATTTACGCAGCCGCCGGCGCTAGTGATGAACTCGAACTCTACGTCGGCCCCGAGGACCATCGCTACTACAAAGCGCGAATGTGGCCGCTATTGGCCGAAACCTTTTCGCAACAACAGTAAGAGGACAAAACTCGCCTCGCCATAGCGGGGCCACTAATTGGTATATGCACTATTAGCCAATGAACCGCAACTTCCCAGTACTACTGACTGTATCTATACTGTTCGGGCTGGGCCTCGGCGTATATGAGTTTGCCCTCCCCTATTTCCTGGATAGCCAGGGCATTTCTGTGGCCCAGATGGGCCTGATTTATGCGGCCGGCGCTTTGCTGGTGTTCGTGGTCCGTATCTACGCGGGGCACCTATCCGACCGCTTGGGGCGCAAAACCCTCTACGGCGGGGCCGTGCTGCTCAACGCAGTGGTCAGTGCCGCGACGCCGGCGGCAACGGTACTGTGGTTTCAGACAGTGCTGAAGAGTGCCCGCGATGCCGGGGCCATGGTTTTTGACAGTATGTATCAACTGGCCCTACACGATGACAGCCGCGCCAAGTACCTCGACCGAATGGCTAAGACCAGGGGCCTGCAGTACCTGGCCGAGGCTCTGGGGACCTTTGCCACCGGCCTACTGCTGGCCCGCGACGCTTATACCGGATCATTTCGCCTCTCCTCGGTGTTACTGTTCATAGGCTTCCTGATCTTCTTGGTGGGCTACCGGCCGCATGACAATGCCGCCCCATCGGGCCGGCATCAGTCGCTGCGCGCTGTCTTTGCGCTGGACTTGCCCCGCCCGTTGGTTATACTAGCTGTTTTCGCGTTTATTTTCACGGTCGGCCTATCCATTAGCCACTGCTTTGTCATTCAGCTTTTCTGGCTGCGGCAATTCGGCGCATCTAAACCGGCCATCGGCGTTATCCTTATGCTGCACCGACTCACGCTGGGGATTCCGATGTTATTCGTAGGCTGGATGGTTAAAAAGCACCTCAAGCAGTTCTTCATCGTCTTCGTAATCCTCGAGGGCCTGGTGCTGGCGGTCTCGGGGTTGATTCCTCACTTCCTGCCGGCGGCCATCGTCTGGCTTACCCACGACTTATTCGGCGCGGGTCTGTGGGTACCCATCCAAAGCACACTAATCCAGAGATACGCCCGCGAAGAGTCACGCGGTCGTGACGTCAGCAAAGTTCACGCCACTGCGTCGCTGGGCTGGATTTTCGGCCCCCTGATTGCCGGGGCTATCTTCGAGCGGTGGTACGGCGCACCTTTCGTCCTGAGCGGCACCATCGTCATTCTGTCCGCATTGATTCTGTTCAGGTTACCCCACGAGGATGCCTAAGGCCGCCACCGCGAGCTTTAGTATAGAGGAATTGAGTCGCCGACGAATAATATTGCTTGATAGCTACTAATACGAAACATTAATAGGAGTGTGCTGCTATGAATTTTCTGTTTATTGCCCTTGACACCCAGCGCGCGGACCATCTGAGTTGCTACGGGTATTGTCGGCAGACAAGCCCCAATATGGATGCCCTGGCCGCGGAGGGCGTGTTGTTTGAGAACTGCATCACGCAAACCGCTCACACAATGCCAACCTTCACCACTATAATGACCGGCCAGGACCCCAGTAGCCACGGCATTGTTGCCACCCTGTGGGCCCACCCCAATGAGCCTGATCAACGTCTGGACGACACAACTCCCGTGCTACCGGAGATCCTCCGTGACAACGGGTGGCTGACCGTGGCCTTTGACGATTTGATTGACCTCCAGTGCCATCCGAGTTGGTTTGGGCGCGGCTACGACTGGTACGTTTACACCCGGGGGCCGGGTGGCGGCCAGGTACGGGCTGAGGACATCAATGCCCGGCTGATTCCCTGGCTTCACCAGCATGCTCGCGAGGAGCCTTGGTTCCTGTTCGTCCACTACTGGGATCCGCATCAGGCCTATAGTCAGCCTGAGCCCTATCGTAGCCTCCACCGCGGCGGCCCCGAGCCGGAGGAGATCGAGGTTAGTGGCCGGGGCTATCGCCCTCGCTGGGGCTGGTCAGACCGTTTGGACGAAGAAGCCATCGGAAAAATTGACCTCTACGACGGTGAGGTAAGCTATGTGGACGCCGCGATCAGCCAAATTCTCGACGCTCTACGGGAGCAGGGCGTTTACGAGGAGACCGCCATCATCGTAACCGGGGATCACGGCGAAGACTTTGAAGCGCACAATTCCCCCTTTGAGCACCGGGAACCGTACGAGACTACGGTGCATGTGCCGCTAATCTTTAAGCCACCCGCCGGCCTGCCTTGCACCGCGGGGAGACGTGTTGCCGGTATTGTCGGTCACATTGATCTGATGCCCTCAATTCTGGACATGGCCCAGCTAGAGCTGCCAGCGGATATAGACGGCAAATCCTGGCTACCAATGGCCCAGGGCCGCCAGGAATCAATCCACACGGTATTGCCGGTCACCGCCGGGGTGCTCAAGCAGCACGGCACCTGGGTCGCGCCCGACCTGGCCATTCGCACTGACACCCACAAATACCTCCACCGCGGCCCAGCGATAGCTCATGAAGGCCAGACATTTATGGATGTCATCATTCTCTCCGCACCACCCTGGCGTGGCGAGCAGGAGATAAAGCCGGCGGATATGGTCAACTACTTCAACTCGCTGCCGCGGGAAGAATTGTATGACCTGCGCACCGATCCGGACGAGACCACTAATATCGCCAGCCAGCAGCCTGAACTAGCGGCGGAACTGGATCAGCATCTCCGCCAGTTCGTCGCCCGCAATCCCAAGCGTCTGATATACGAGTGAGGAGGAATTATGATGAAGAAATCTACCGGCAAGAAAGTGGCAAAGAAGCGCGGGGAATGGTACGAGAAGTCAGTCTTCAATCTGCATCTGGATCACCACGCGTATGAGACCTCACCCATCGGCGCGGATGCCGACCCCAAGAAAATCAAGCGACTACTCGAACTGGTGCGCCCGGGGATGGTGCAGTATGATAGCAAGAGCCATGCTGGCTATGCCAGCTATCCCACCAAAATCGGCCATCCCGCCAAGGGTCTAAAGAAGGATATCATCCGCATCTACCGTGATGTCACCCGCGAGCTGGAGATACCCTTCAGCATTTATCACTGTGGCCTTTGGGACGAGCTCCTGGCAAAGTTGCACCCCGAATGGGTGCGCCAGGCCCCCGACGGCCAGCCCCAGCAGGTAAGTAAGACTAATAACTGCAGTATGTGTACCAACACTAGCTTCTTGGACAAGCATTTGCTGCCGATTTTGCGCGAGCTGACCGAGTGGTATGACCCCGACGGCTTCTGGCTGGACGGCGATGTGTGGTCGGTGGTGCCCTGCTATTGCCCCGCCTGCCGGCGTATGTTCCGGGACCTGACTGGACTAGAAGCTCCTATTGATAAGGCCGATCCCAATTGGCCGCTGTGGGCCAAGTTCCATCGCGACAGTTACGTTGACTACCTGCGGCGCCGAGCCGAGGCGATCTGGGAGATTAGCCCCGACTGCCTGTTATGCAGCAACTATGCGTATGCGCTGCTGCAGCCGGACGAGGTCTGTGATTACGTAGACTGGTTCAGCCAGGACACGGCTACGTCGTTCGCCCCACGCCATATCAGTATAGAGGCGCGGTTCCTGCAATGGCAGGGACGGCCATTCGAAATTATGACCTGGAACATGGGCCCGGGATTTAGTCCTGGTAGCCCGCCCCGCTACAAGTCCAC
Organism: bacterium; assembly: GCA_030607655.1. GTDB lineage: Bacteria > Armatimonadota > Zipacnadia > Zipacnadales > Zipacnadaceae > JALGTV01. The sequence continues at coordinate 2,006 of JAUWJN010000020.1, read as the reverse complement.
CGAGCATCTGCTGCAAGAGGGTGCGCTCACTCTGGCCAATGGCGGGCGCTGGTCGGTCTGGGACAGCCCTACCTGGGCGGACGACCTGTACGAGCCTGCCTACCGGACGCTGCGCGAGCTGGGCCGTTTCGCCCGTGCGCGCCGCCGGTTGGTACTGAACACAACCTCGGTGCCCTGGGTGGCGGTTCTGTACGGTCAAACTGCGCATTACGCCCAGGACCACACGTATTCATTTGAAAACGGCGGGCCGGTCTGGGACGCCCTGCATGGGCTGGGGGCGATGTTGGACGAGGAAGGCATCCACTTTGACATCCTTAACGAGGAGCGTTTCTGTGAACGCCTGCCTCTGTACCGTGTGGCCATCCTGGCCGGCCAGGCTCCTCTGGCACCAGAGGTAGTGGAAGCGGTACGTGAGTATGTGCGGAATGGTGGCCGGCTTCTCGTCATTGGCAAGACCGCAATGGAGCGTAAGGGCAAGAGCCGGGAAAGGTTCGTCTTAGGAGATGTACTCGGCGTCAAGTTTGTTAAGCCGTTAGGGCCGTGCTGCCTGGGAGAGCCGGCAGAGAAAATTATTAAGGGCTTCTATGGCGTGATTCCGGCGGGCCCCGAATGTCAGATGGTCAAGCCTACCTCCGCCCGATCATTGGTTGCATTCTGGGACAATCCTCAGGAAGCCCGGACGCGCAATCCCGGCGTGCCCCTGACCGAATTGCAGGGCATGACCGTGACCGAATTAGCGGCGCCGGCCTTGACCGAAAACCGGTTTGGCAAGGGGCGCTGCTACTTTGTGCCCGCCGACCTGGGCGGGTTCTATCAGGCTCAGGGCTACCCCCCGGTCCGCGCCTGGCTGGGGCAACTAGTCAGGAAGATCGCGCCCCCCATCGTTGACCTGGGCGGGGAAAAACACATTGAGGTGACCGTGCGGGAGGCGCCGGGCCGACTGATAGTCAACCTGGTTAATCTACTACCGGGCAAGGAGTTGCGGGGAAATGCCTCCTTTGTAGAACAGGTCCCCCGCCGCGGACCGGTGCCGGTGCAAATTGAGTGTCCCGTGCGGCCGGCGGCGGTTACGCTGGAGCCGGGCAAACAAGAGATAAAATGGAGTTGGGCGAAGGGCCAGCTCAAAGTCACTGTGCCTGAATTACACATTCACGTGGCCGTAGTAGCTCATTTCCCCCGCGACTGATACGCGATCAGGCAAAGCAAGGAGGAAATGGATTTTACTCCACCGTGACGGTCTTAGCCAGGTTGCGAGGCTGGTCAATATCCTCGCCGCGCATATCGGCCATATGGTAAGCCAGAAGCTGCAAGGGGATAGCGATGGTAATGGGCGATACCAGTTCGGGGCACGCCGGCACCCATAGCATATCATCACACTGCCCCGCGATGACTTCATCGCCATCATTAGCCACGCCAATAATTGGTCCCTGGCGGGCCTTGATCTCCTGGATATTGCCAATCATCTTCTCGTACACCTCGCCTTTGACCACAATGGCGAGAGTGAATAGGTCGGGCTCCACCAGGGCGATGGGGCCATGTTTCATCTCGCCGGCAGAGTAACCTTCGGCGTGAATATAGGAAATCTCCTTGAGTTTAAGCGCCCCCTCCATCGCTGAGGGCAAGTTGACCCCGCGGCCCAGGTACAAAGCGTCATCCATCTCATAGTAGCGGGCCGCGACCTCCTTCACATCGTCCTCCCGGCCCAGAAGCGTCACCACCTGTTCCGGTATAGCCAGCAGCGCTTCCTTCAGCGCTCGTATCTGCTCCGGGGGAACGCTCTGCCGGACCTCGGCGAAGTGCAGCGCCAGCAGCCAGAGGGTAAGCACCTGGAGGGTATAAGCCTTAGTGGAGGCCACGCCGATTTCGGGCCCCGCCTGAATGTAGACTACCCCGTCGGACTCACGGGCAATGGAACTGTCTACCACATTCAGCGCTGATACTATCCTGGCACCTTTTGACTTCAGATCGCGCAGGGCCAGCAGGGTGTCGGCGGTCTCACCACTTTG
>JAUWJN010000129.1 GCA_030607655.1 bacterium | reverse complement strand
GATCTCGTCATCGCCCCAGACCGGCGACATATCCGGGTCGGGTGGTACATAGGCAGTATCGGCCAGGCTTTGGATCGCTTCAATGTTTTTGAAGTGGCTCCAGGATTCGCCCTGGTCTTGAGAGATGGCAGCCGACAACCGTGACCGGCGCAGGCCCTTACGAGTCTCCGCCCGGGAGAGCTGGTTCCAGACATAGAGTAAATCACCGGTGGAAAGGCGAGCCAGACGGCCCGGCGAATAGGAGGCAGCTAGCGCCGTAGGCTGGGGGCCCGGCCACCAGGAATGCCCACCATCATCGCTGAGCGCCTTGTAAACCCGGCCAGTTAACGTCCGGCCGAGCAGCATTATGCGCCCATCGTTCAATTCAACTCCGCTCGGCTCGGTGAAGACATCACTCCAACGGTGGTCCCGCCAGCCTATAATCCAGCCGTCGCAGGGCTGCCAACTGCGGCCGTTATCATCGGAGTAGTAGACACGGCCAGCCTCGGCCTGCGGATAGTGGCCTTCGGTCTCGGTTTCCACCCTGATGCCCTGGTAAGTCCCCGACGAGGCTCCGCGCTTGTCAAAGCGGCTGCCGATGAACTGACTGTAGCAGACCACTATGAGACGGCCTGGTGCGGTGGCAAACATCGTCCCACCCAGGCCCATAGTCAGGCCGGGCAGGGTAATGCCCACCGGCTCGGACCAGCTCTGCCCCTCGTCAGCCGACCAGCGAAACTGCCAGCTATTGGTGCCGTTGCCCAGCGCATCCTGCATGCTCCAGCTACCGGAGTAGGCCCCCAATTCGCCGTTCGGCAACCTGAGCATACCTGTTCCTCCCCCCGAGGTGAACTTCTCGCTCTTCTGCCAGGTGCGCCCGCCATCGGTGGACTGTTGGCCGCCTGCGGTCATTAAGCTGCCGTCGGCCATCACGACGATTGAATGGGGATTGACGCCCTCAATAACAACACCAGCCTGGTTTGTGGAAGCACCTGATTGGCTTTCGGCCATCGCTATGATCTCCTTTCGGCTAGTTAGACCAGCTACCGCTATGCCGCTGGCAGCAGCCGCTGCGGTCTTTAAGAATTGGCGCCGGGAAATGTCAATACTGTGTGCAGCCTCGTGGGGGCTACTAGTGCTGTCTTCACTGGACTTGTTGCCAGCCGACATACTCAACTCGTCTCCTGGTGAAAACTCCGAACAACGCTTCTTGCTATTGTCAATGTTCTCCCAAGCTGGACAAATACCTGCCGGCGGGTAGGCCTGCCCGAGAGAAGTGGCATTGACTGGAGGGATCAGGCAAAGCATATGGAATCCGAGGCTAGTAGCATTGCTGCTGGGTACCGTGACCAGGATAAGGGAGAGAATGATCAGTATGAGCTGTGATCCAATCCGGCTGACGCCTATCCGAGATGGGCTGGAGGATTACGAGTATCTGGCCAAGCTGGAGAAGCTGGTGGCGAACCCTCCTGGCTCAACCACGAATGGCTTGTACTTAGTCCTCCAGATACGGTTGGATTTGGATGAAGTTAGACGTTATCTCCTGGCCTAGCGGTACTCCTAAAGACTCATGGCTACCAGTACCCGAGGAGAACTCCTTTGATTCTTCCCTTGTCCAATCAGATATTTCCAGTATTGCTTCCGTGTCTTGCGCGCGAAACACTAAACGATGATAGTTCGCCCAGTCCCAGTCCTTCTGTTCCGGTGCCTTACTACGGTAGGTTCTATAGACACGCTGGAAGCACTTTTCAGGAAGAAGTTCCACTGGGGTCAGCTTGATAGATATGGCCAGCTCCTGCTCGACCTGGGGATGCTGGTAATCCAGCGTGTACATCTTGAGAGAATACAACCTGCCCGGCTCCAGCCCTGTGAGTTTCTGAGCAACTGTGTTAGGCGCCGACTTACTCTTCTTCATCCACAGAAAGCTGTCTCCTAGAGTGGCGCGATACCATCCTCCCTGCACCACCCGGTCGTATCCGGGCATGGTCTTTCCCTCTATGCTTCCTTCCTCAGCCGGAGACACGGTCCAGCCCTGGAGGCCCTGCGCGAAGTCGGCGTTCTCAATATAAGTCAGCTCGTAAGGATATGGGGAAAGCATTTCGGTCTTTCCTTCAATGCAATAGTGCCGATACAGTCTAGCGTGCCAGCGTAGTACCTCTTCGTCTGCCAAACCTGCCCCAAAGGGGATAAACCCGTCCAAGTCCCAAAACACCGGATCATTTGCCAGGTGGTGGTACTGCATGTCTAAATAGACCTTGTAATCAACCCCCGGATTAGTGTCGACAGTCAGTGGATGGGCAGTAAACAGACTGAGGCACATTTGCGTGTGTTTGGTGCAACCGGGAAGATTTTGCTCCGCAGCCAGCGTCAACTCCTTGAAGGAAGCCGTCACAAACCGCCGGGCTGCCATCTTTGTCGGGGACTCGCAAAGATACCTCTCCCAGGCAATCTTGTATCCACAGTCCATCATGGTCTGGAAAAAGGGTTTACACACTTCATAGGCAAACGGGGGGGCGTAGGTATACGCATACAAGGTTTTGTCCTTGAATCTTTCATCATCGTGGATCCGCCGCAGGGCTTCAGTCCACGCCGGATAATTGTGGCCACGTCCGGGGAATTCGTCCACGGCTATCCCATCAACTGTCGGATCCCGTAGGGCCTTTGCCCAGGCCCCATACACTTCCTCAACGCTGACCGCACCGGTGCCACGGCCAGGAAGGTGACACCCTCTAATGTTTCTTTTGCCCTGCAAGTTCCACTCTTGGTTAAGGACGAACTCCGGAGTCGTCCTGACAATCAGTTTCGCCAATGACGATTTCCCTTGCGCCCACACGCGAAGCCGGTACTGGCCGGCGGGCAGAAAGCGCATGGCCTCCTGGATCGGCTCTTGTCCCTGATTGTGAACAATTAGCGTGTCTTCACCGGGGTCCGTATCAAGAGATATTCGTACCTTATCCGTACCTACCAGGTCCGCTGTGGACGAGATGAATATCCAGCCTTCGCGGGGATTGGTAAATTCATGTTCCCTGGGCAGTTGCGAGCCCTGCCTCTGGACATTCAGCAGTTCCGTCACAAAGTTATTAAGCACACTCGCCTTTTTGCCAGCGCCGGACCACGAAGGTCTATCCGGCCAGTCCAGCCTTGCCACATAGGTCTCCCCCACAGGAGCACCGCTGCTGTCAATAGGCGTGACGCGGACTGCATATTGCCCAGGATCAAGTTCGCCTACCCGGAGCTCGGCTTCCATCGGCTCGCCGTCGGGCGACAATTCCACCCGTCGAGTGTGCAGCGGGCGCTTCTGACCAGGCTGGGCAAGTTCAACTTCCATTGCTGCTGCCGCCGCCAATGTTCCCCACGCTACCGGATCTATTTGCGCGACTACCTGCTGGTTGAAATAGTACGGGTACAACTTGATCGGCACGTTGTGGACTAAGCGCCCCTCTTGGTAATGGGCGTCAATCTCCTCGGCACTCAAAGCCCTGCTGTAAACCTTGACCTCATCAATCATCCCTTCGAAGTACCCCTTGCCTATGAACAGTGACTCGTCTACAGCACTAGCTAATGTAGCTAATCCTACCTCCTCTGAGGAGCGCACATATATGAGGGCGTCATCCAGGTAGACCTTGAACGTAGCTCCATCAAAGGTACCGACCAGGTGGTGCCAGAAATCAGGTATAAGCAGCGGGGCAGTCTGGCACTTGTGGCACCAATAGAAGTACCAGCCAGAACAAGCGTACAGTGAATAACCAGGGCCCTTACTGACGATGCTGGTAACAGCAAGGGGAGCTCCTTGATAATAGACCCAGGCCTCCACCGTAATCTTCTCAGTAATATTCAGACTCTCATCACTACCGCAGTCGACATAGTCATCCAGCCCATCAAATTCCAGAGCACAGCCTTTTTTCAATCCGACCCACTTGGCTCCCTGTATTTGGCCGTCATTGCCGTTTCCGCTGCTATCGTGGGCAATTGAACCAGATCCCTCGTCGAAAGTATAGTAAGCAACCAAGCCCTCGTCTTTCTGGGCAGCACAGGTCAAACTGCAAACCAACCCCAGTGCCAAGATTGTAAACAGTGTCTGCATTTTCATGTCTCTCCTCTCAGTTTATGAACTGAGGCTGTTGAGAAAGTTACCTTCTTATAATAGCAGGCAGTGAGCTTGATGTCAAGGAACGAATATGCTATAATCGCTGTGACCGTTCAAAACTCTACAGGTGGGTGATTTGAGCAATGCAAGGCGAGCGCAAACCTAAAGAGCAGGCATCCATTATGTTCAAGGTGTTGTGCGGAGCGCTCTGCATAGCATTATGTCTGACAGCTATTCCGCCTGGTATGGCTGACGACGACCCCAATCTGGTCGCCTACTACAGCTTTGAAGAAGGCCCCGGTCAAGTGGTCAAGGACTGGAGCGGGCATAGTAACCACGGGGAGAACCTGGGCGCAAAGTACGTTGAGCTTGCAGAGGGAAAGGGCTACGCGCTTAGGTTTGACACCGCCACAGCCCACGTGGACTGCGGCAACGACCCCAGTCTGGACCTGACCGACGCGCTGACCATTGAGCTGTGGTTATATCCGGAAACAAAGCCAGCCAGGTATAGCGAGCCCGGATTGGTAGGCAAGAGCCTGGCCAGCTACACGCTGGGCTACAGCGGGGGATGCTGGTTCTACGTCACTGGTGAGTCAGTAAGAAGTGACTGCGGCACCTCTGCGCCCCGTAACGTATGGACGCACATTGTGGCCACTTTCGACGGCAAATATCTCCGAATGTATGCCGACGGCAAGCTGGAGAACGTGTGCGAATCCCAATCCGAGAAGATTGATCACGGAGGCAACTTCTATCTCAGGTATCCCATCATCTGGGGCAGTGAGGCCGAGCCGGTCTTCAAGTGTATGTTGGACGAAGTTAGGGTCTATAACCGGGTGCTGCCCGAGATGGAGGTTATCCGCCATTACCGCAATGAAGCAAAGGCCCGGGACAAGGATGTAACCTGGTTTGACAGAGTAAAGCTCATTCCCCACATGGTGGCAGCCGCCCCCCAGTTGGTTGTCGAAGCGGATTTTGGCGAGATGAAATTGGGCTTGCTAAGCCCCGGCGCCACTGTCAACCTGCAACTGCGCCAGACGACCAGTGGCGACGTGGTAGCCCGCTATGCCAGCCCCGATCTACCTGAGTCGAGCTTGATTGACTGGACAATAGATACGGGCGAGCTAGCTTCGGGTGAGTATCAGATATGGGCTGTGGTGACAGACAAGGACGGCGAGCAGGTGGGAGTTGCTTCGTCGGTCAGCGTGAAACTGCCGGCTGAAAGGCCCGCGTGGGTAGCGGCTTATGACCAGGTCAAGGTGCTCAGCAACCTGGTGGCACAGTTGCTGGAGGTATCCTCTCCTCCCCACCGAGCAGAATACGAGTACAGCTTCATAAACCCCAGAGACGGCTGGGTGTTCGTAGCCTCAACCGCACAGGTAGAAGGTGCGGACCAGATGCTCGTCTCAATCGGCTCGACCGCTGCCGAGGATAGGGTCATAGTTCATAGCCAACAGCAGCAGCAAACCCGGGAGGCGATGTGTCATCTGGCCGCGGGGCCCCACAAGCTTCTCATCCGCTGCACCGGCGAGGCGCGCCTCAGGCACCTGGTGGTGCGGGCCGTACCCGAAATGATCTACGCCGAGCTAGGCTACGAGCCGTGCCCGTGGCTAACGTCTTACGGCCCGTATACCTGGGACCATCTGGGAAAAATCGGCCTTCTGGAAAACATCAATGTGATCCTGGAAAGAGCGACACAGCCCCAAAACGCCGAGCATATCCAGAATTGGCGCGCCCAGGGCAAAAAAGTGCTCACCTATTACAATCTTCATTGGCTGGGGGCAAACCCGGCTGAGACGGCGCTCAGCAAGTGGTCAGCCTCAGGCGGCATGCAGGGAGCCGGCTACTACGGCCTGATGGTAGACGAGTTCAGCGGCGGAGATTCCCAAGCTGAGGAGTATCCCGCATTCACTGAGGCGGTCAGCACAATCGCCGACGACCCCCGGTTTGAAGGCAAAGTCTTCTATCCCTACTGCAGCGGCCTCTACGCCAGCGACCCGAGCAGGGCCTTCGCGGAAGCTGTGCTTGACTCGGGTTATAAATTGGTTGAAGAGAGATACCTGCTGGAACAGCCTACCGAAGAGGCGGCCCGCCGGTATATGAACTCCCAACTGAGACTGCATATGCTGCGCTACCAGGATATCTTCCCCAACTGCGCCGGAGGGACGATTATGAACCTGGGATTCATCTCGATCCCCCAGGAGCCTCAGCGCATCAATCCCGAGGCCGACTTCAAGGTGTATATGGATATGCAGATGAACCTGCTCGCCAATGATCCCACCTTCTTCGGCCTGTATGGGGTGATGTGGTACCACAGCTCGTATGCCGACGAAGAAATCCTGCGCTGGGCGGCGAAGCTGCTGCGCCACTACTGCATCGAGGGTAAGCGCGAGCGGCTCTGCCAGGATCCGTATGAGCTGCCGCACCTGCGCAACGGTGACTTCGACGAGGGCACTGCCGCCTGGACAGTCGAACCTGCCGAAGAGGGTAGTATCCGGGTCGGGCACGCCCCGGGATATGGCTACCTGCAGGGCCGCTTCCGGCAGGCGGGTGAGGGTAATGACTTCCTGGTGACCCGCCGAAGCGCCCAGCGGCCCAATCGCTTCTCGCAGCCGATACGAAAGCTGACACCGGGCCGGCTCTACTCGCTCAAAATGTTCGTCAGCGACTACGGAGATTTGTCAGCAGGGAAGTCGGCCAGGAAGACCCATCAGATAAACGTCAACATAGAGGGCGTGGAAGTCATTGGCCAAAAGTCGTTTCGGCAGGTGCTGAGCAACAGCAATAACACCTATCGCCCGTTCACCAGCGAAAACCCCCTCTTCATGACCTACTGGCGACTGGTATTCCGCGCCAAGAGCGAAGAGGGCAAATTGACCATATCGGACTGGCCCAGCGCCACACACGCGGGCGAGCCGGCGGGACAGGAACTTGCCTTCAACGGCCTCCAG
>JAUWJN010000048.1 GCA_030607655.1 bacterium | reverse complement strand
GGGAGCCCAAGACGCTGATAGTGTTGCGCAGATTGATCAAGCGGCTGCCGCCACCTCCTGAGCAGAACTGGCAACACCCTGATTATGTACTGTTCCAAGCGCCACCGGCCAAGGACTGGTGGGCGCGGGCCCGCACTGACAAAAAGTGGTATCTGGACCTACAGTTCCACACCGAAAAGGGTCTCTTTGACGAGGCCGACCTGGCGCGCCAACTAGCCTTGTCTACGTGGAATGATATTGAAGATTTACCCAAGTATGGGGAGGGCGCGCGGGTGCGCGTACACACCGGCGCGGCAGGCTATGACCGGGTAGCTATGCAAATCTACGAGGTTGGCGACATTACCACGCTGGAGTTCGAGCAATTCCTGGCAGCCTGCTATGAAGGCTATCGGCGAATGAGTGGATTGGAGGAGGATTGAGGATGGTGCAATTCCCGTCCCGACTGCTCTTTGAAGTTGCCGCTGATTGTCCTTATGTAGATAGGCCCTTTTCGCTAGCACCGTCCGAGTGGGGCCCGGCCCTGCCTCCGCTGAGCGAGTTAGATGGCACTGTGCCCTTCGCAGAAGTATATGTGGCGTGGAATGAGCAGGGGTTGTATGTGGCAGCGCAGATTCCCAAGGATGGCCCACTGGTAGGCAACCGCCGCCGACCCGCCTCGGGAGATGGGATGCAACTATGGGTAGATACCCGCCCTGAACAGTCCGGCTACCGCGCCACCCAGTATTGTCACCACTTCGTCATCCTGCCCCGAGTACCTGGCTCCGACGAGCCGCTGGCCTGGCAGCAGAATATCCGCCGCGCCTGGGGCCGTCCGCCGCTGTGCAATCCTGAAGAGATAAAGGTTGAGATGCAGCGAGCAGAAGGATACTACCTATTGCGGGTTGGCCTGGACACTGAGGTGCTCAACGGCTTCCCGCTCCAGGCTGACCAGCAAATCGGCTTCAACTACCTCGTCCACGATACTGCGGCAGGCCGCCAGCTCTGGAGCTGCCCCCCGCAGGTTCCCTACGACCGCAACCCCCCTTTCTGGGGCCGCCTGCGGCTGGTGCGCTAAGGTTCCCAGAGGACAAAGCTTTCCGGGTACTTCATCTGCACAACATGCCCATCGGCAAAGCCGTAGATATTGCCCTCTGGATGTCGCGGCGGATCGGGCAGACTCTTACCAGTGTCGGCAGCATTCCTGGTGCCTAGAGTTGATTCAAAGAATAGCACTGTCTGAGCCGGGAATTCAACATCCGCCAACGAGATGCCATCCAGATTCTTGTTGAAGGCGTAGCCATACTCGTCCAATGGCAGTGCTAGGCAGCGAAATATCCGCTCGTTCTTCACATACGGATATAAGGCATCGCACCACTTGTCCGCCGGGGGCAAGTAGTTATCCCAGTCCGAGGCGTATATCATCGCGGCCAGGCATAATTGCTTAAGGTTACTGGTGGAGACGTGGACAAAGCCCTTGTCGAGCCTGTGCAACCACTGCTCGTTCTTGCTGGTTGTGGCGGTCCAAGTCTTCAGTAAGTCCACGCGCCAGGCGTCCTTCTCCCGTACCAGCTTTACTGGCAGCGTGGGCCAGGCAGTAGACACTGTTAGACTGGCTTCACCCTCAGAGCTTTCGCTGACCTGCGCTGCACACCGTGGCTGGCGCATATACAAGTATAGGTCACCAACCATGCACTCCACATAGGCCCGGGGGAATTTGCTACGTTCTTTCGTACTTATAAGCTGATAACAAACTTCTTCTTCGAAATCCGGCAGGTGGGTGAGGGCCCCCACAAACCGAGTGGCTACCTCATGCGGCTCGGTGGGCAATTCCTCGGGTTCCTGTGCCCAACTGCCTGCCATATATACTCCCACCAGTCCCAGACAAACCAATAATCCTATCCATTTCCTCAAGCAGTTCATCATCATTCCTCCTCTGTCTATGTCGTGTCCGCTCTGACGCTGAATTTGTCTGTTGGGAAACGCCCTTACCCAGGGCTACTCGGCTTCGTGGAGGAGTTCATCTATATTGATTCTCAGGGCCTCTTTAGGTCCCAGGCCCACCAGCCGGCCTATTTCTTCTCCGTCCTTGAAGAAAATCAAGCAGGGAACATAGCGGACCTCATAGCGACTGGAGATCTCCCCGCTCTCGTCAAGATTCACTGCGACGAACTTAACCTGCCCGGCGTACTGGGGTGCGAGTTCCACAAGCATATGCTTGAGAGGGATGCACGGCCCGCACCACTCCGCCCAGAACTCTACTACCACCAGCATATCGGCGACTAAGACCTGCTCGGCGAAGTTATCCGCGTTTACCTCAATGATGACTGTCTCTTCGCTCGCCGGCGCCGGCTCAGCCGGCTCCGGCTCCTCGATTACTGGTGGGGCAGGTTCAGGAGGCCCGGGATTTTCAATCACTGGCGAAGCAGGTGGGGGCGGAGCAGGTGGGGGAGTGGGGATAGGTTCAGGGGATTGAGTCGGGCAGCCTGACATTAGCAGAACAAAGACCAGTAGCCCCAGGGCAATGGCGATACTGGCCCCCACTGTACGTGAGCTGCAAGTGCTTCGCTTACTCAACATAATAAATCCTGTCCCTGAAGTCAAAATGTATCCCCGATATTGCTAGGAGTGGGCGGAAAGCTTCGCGGTCGCGCCACTTTGGCCCACTGGTGCTATAAGCTTATGTAATTTGACTATCCTTGTCAATCCTCTCATCGTCCTCAGCAAAGGGAAAAGCTCTCACTGAGGCGAAGTTCTTAAACGATGGATTATGATTTGGTGCTAATAAATCCGAACACCGCCAAGCCAGCGGTGGCCCCCTTAGGGCTGGAGTATGTAGCGGAGGCGGCCCGCCAAGCAGGCTTTACAGTGGGGCTGTTAGATCTATGCTTTGCGGATGATGTTCGCGCCGCCACAACTGAATACTTCGCGGCGAACACTGCTGGCCTAATCGGCATATCCGTGCGCAACACCGACAACTGCTATCTGCTCAGTCAGCACTCATATCTGCCTGCCCTTACTGAGCTGGTTTGTGCTCTGCGGGATTTGAGCGCTGCCCCCATTGTCCTGGGAGGAGCAGGCTACTCCGTGATGCCGCAGCAGATTCTGCGCCGCAGTGGGGCGGATTTTGGGGTCATTGGTGATGGTGAGGGGCCCGTAGTGGAGCTTATGAAGTCTCTGCAGAGCGGCGGCCCCTTGGCTGATATTCCGGGCCTGGTTCGCCGGGTAGATACAGGTATTGTCGCCGAGCAGCCCACCTGGGAATCACTGGATGGCGGTCCGCGCCTGCCCCGGCAATGGCTGGACTATCCGCGCTATTTCCGGGAGGGCGGCCAGGGTAATCTGGAGACCAAGCGCGGCTGCGCCGGCCAATGTATCTACTGTGCCGACCCGCACAGCAAGGGCCGCCGCTACCGACTGCGCCCGCCGCGAGTGGTGGCGGATGAGATGGAGAGATTACTGGAGATGGGGATTGATTGGCTGCACCTGTGTGATAGTGAATTCAATCTGCCTCCGGCTCATGTGGAAGCGGTCTGTGCCGAGATTATAAAACGCGGCTTGGGTGAGCAGGTACATTGGTATGCCTATCTGGCTCCCCAGCCTTTCTCTGCGCATCTGGCCGCCCTGATGAAAGCGGCCGGCTGTGTGGGTATTGATTTTGGCCTGGACAGTGGCGATGCCCAGATTCTGCGGAACCTGGGCCGGGATTTCACGCCTGAGGAGGCGCGGGAGACGGCCCGTATCTGTCGTCAAGTCGGCATTACTTTTATGCTTGATTTGCTCATCGGCGGCCCGGGCGAGACCAGGCAGTCGGCGGCTACTACCATTCAGTTTGCGCAGGAGTGTCAACCGGATTGCATTGGGATAGCGCTGGGAGTGCGCATTTATCCGCACACCAAATTGGCCCAGATGCTCGCCGGCCAGGGCCCTGATAATCCCCATTTGTGCGGTCACACTGAGGATAACGCTGATTTTGTCCAGCCAGTCTTCTACCTATCAGCCGAACTCGGCAGGGTGGCCGAAGCCAGTGCCTATCTGACTAAGCTGGTGGGCAGTGACGAGCGCTTCTTTTTCGGCGGCAGCCCCGATGAACAGAGCGACTACGACTATGATGACAACGCCCTGCTAGTAGACGCCATTGCCGTTGGGGCCCGTGGGGCTTACTGGGATATATTGCGGCGGCTGCGAGTGGGTGAGCAGTGGTGGTAAGAATCTACCGGCTGTCTATCATCTCGCCTACGGTTCGGGCCAGGCCAATCATGCCACTGAGGCAGCGGTCGGAGGGGTAAAGCTGGGTGGAATCAAGCACATACAAACCCGTCAGCGGAGCGGCCAGGGCCGGCTGGCGCTGACTGAATTGCGGGGGACAGATGGCCTGAGCGTAGAGGTCCTGAGTGACGATAACCTCCCGTATCCAGGACCGGTCAAACTGCGGACAGAGTATCTCCAGGCACCCGATTACGGCTTCAATTAGCTCCTCCTGGGGCCAGACGAATAATTCCTCATCGGCGGGCATATACATGGGTATGTATAATATCTGTGCTCCTCCGTATTGCTGCCACGGATTGAGATTGGAGTACTCGATGAGGCCATTGAAGAATATGCGTGAGTCGCTGACGTTAACCCAAAAGCTGTCGGTAAGATTATGCTCCAGAGCCACCAGCAGGCAGCGCACTGCCATAAAGTCAATACCGGATAACTGTTGGCCGTAGTCAGCCGCCGAATCGGGCAGCAGCGGCACCAGCTCGGGTAGGGCAATGGCGCTGGCTACTGCATCGGCCTCCTCGTCCCGTTCACCCGCTCTGACACCAACTACCTTCCCGTGGCTCTCCATAATCTCGCTCGCCGCGCTGTTGAGTTGTATGGCCCCGCCGTGATCCACAATATAATCGGCTAAAGCATCTATGAGAACCTGTGAACCGCCCTCCAGATAGCCCAACTGCTCCGGACGCCACAGACTCCGGCGGGATTGCGAGTAGCGGTGAATTCGGTGCCACAGCCAGGGCGCGGAAATCTGGTCATAGTAGCGGCTGAATTTAGTCTGCAACAGCGGTCGCCAGATTACCTCATAGGCCTCGGTGCCCACAGCCTGAATCAGCCACTGCTCGGCGGTGAGGTCCTCAATATCTTCCCAGTTTGTCATCCGGCGGCAGCGGGCCGCGTGCAGGCCGAACCGCAGCCGACTCAGGGGCCTGATCGCCGAGAACCGCAGCAAATCCAGCGGGCTTGTAAACGGATATATATGCCCCTGGACAAAATAACTGGTCCGTCCGGGCCGCCAATGCAGCTTACTGGCCAGGCCCAGCTCATTGATGAGTCTTATCAGGTGCTGGTCGCCGCGACAGATGAAATGGTAGTAGCGCTCAATGTAGCGCTCGCCCAGCTGCACCGAACGGGCTAGGCCCCCGAGTAGCTCCCGCTGCTCCAGCACGGTTACCTGATGGCCCCGCCGGGTTAGCTCATAGGCGGCGGTTAAACCCGAAATACCGCCGCCAATTATTACTACCTTCTTCTTAGGCATAGTTTTACTTGCGCTGCCTATCCCCACTATTGCTTATCGCGTAGGCGAGGTTTTCCAACCTCGCCTTACCTCAGTACGCAGGCGGAGGCCTGCGCTACGCGACTAGCGGGTCAGCTCATAGATGGTATACCCTTCACCCCGGAAGGCCGTAACATAGCTGTCCTCAAGATGCTCTTTGAGGTCAGGGCGGGTGCCGGGGCCGTCGGTATCAAAATAGACCGCCCAGCGCGCGCCGCGTTGCCGGCGATTTGTTACGTATTGCGGGCCGGGGATATCCTCCGGCGGCACTGCTCCCCGCGATTTCCCAAAACCCTCACGCCCCACCCACCCCGGCCGCTCAAAGTAATACAGACAGCCGTAGCCAGGAGGAAATATGATGACTGGTTGCCTGGCGGGGTCAAGAGCGTCCAATTTATCAGCAGCGGCTAGTATCGGCTGATACTGTTCAAAGAACGGCTGAGCTCCCCACGCCGCCAGCAGCAGGAATATGATCACTATCACCGGCACTGTGGCTCGTGACATCTCCGGCAGCCGGCTGAGTCTATCCCACCCGATACCGATAAGCCCGGCTGCGGGAAGTAACAAAGGTATCTGGTAATAGGTCTGTCTGAGATTGCCACCCGATACCAATATGAAGTATAACAGAATCGCCCCCAGCCAAACGTGGAATAAGTTCCACCGAAACCTACCGTCATCAGTAGCCAAAAAGCCTATTGGTAACAGCACCAAACCCACGGCAGTGAGATGATCCTTCAGCAGGCGGTTGAGCATCAGCGAGTAGTTGCCCGGACGCAGAAAGTCCGCCACTGATAGCCACATTCCTCCGCCGAAACCTACGCCTACCGTGAAATACTTGCTGCCAATGTCCACATAGGCGTGATGATAATAGACAGCGGCAGGGATGACAGATAGCGCGGCAAATACATACAGAGCCGGCTGCTTGAACAACGCCCACCCATACTTCCGATAAGCCAGGAACAGTAGAGGAATCGCTAAGTACAGGGTGGGCAGTTTGACCAGGAAGCAGAGTATCGCGGCCAGCAGTGCGGCCATATAATACAGAGGCTGTTCTTGGTTAAGCCACACCGAGAAATAATATATCAGAGCTACCGAAAAGAAAATCATCGCTGGCTCGCTCATCAGTACCCGGCTGAAATACCAGTGCGAGGGCGCAAAAGCAAAAAATAGCAGGCCGAAGAGGGCGGGCCGTTCTCCTAAATGTAACTGCAAGAGCCGGTACATCAAGACCATCGCGCCCAGACTGAAAGCAATGGCTACCAGCCGCCCTACCCACTCGTGGATGCCGAAGACACTATACAACAAGGCGGTCAGCCAGGTGACCAGTTGGAATTCTATCTCAATGTAATTGGGTCGGTCGGCGCTGTAGTCGGTCTCCGGCCACCAGATATTGTAGCCGTGCTGGTAGAAGTTCTTAGCGATGGGGGCAATCTGGAGCTGCTTAATCCAGTGGACGCTGGTGTAAGGCGCAGTGAAGTCCACCAGGCGTACCGCCAGGGCCAGCAGGATAATCAGCCAGACCTCCTGGCGGCGAGTCAGCCGAGGCAAAATAATACCCTGGCTTGGCCGGGAGGCTACAGTTAAGTCAGACATCGCGGTTTTACCCATTACTGCCTATTAAGGGCGTCGCTTGGCACTGTGTCGGTGTATGTCGCGTTCCGGCCATCATGCTCCGGTTCTACGTACCGGGCGAACCACTCTTCCATCTGGCCCTTAAGTTCCTTGATACGTTGCTGCTGGGTGGGGTCGTCAATCCGATTATTACGCTCGTCGGGATCGTTCACCAGATCCCACAATTCGTTCGGCCCGTCGGGATAGCGATAGACATACTTGTATTCTTCAGTCCGAATCATCCGCGCCGGGCCGTACTCGTCGTATACCACGACGAATTCATTGCCCCCTTCGGATTCGCCCCGCCCGAGCGGCAGGAAGCTATGTCCCGGCAGATTCTGTCCTTCCGGAAGAGGCAAATCAAGGTAGTCCAAGACGGTGGGCATAAAGTCATAGGCGGTTACCATAGTATCCTCAGTTCGCCCCGAGGCGAGCTGGCCGGGGTGACTGAAAATCATCGGCACCAGGATGGAGTTCTCGTAGAAATTGCGCGGATAAGTACCATTGCCCTTGCCCCAGAACCCGTGGTGGCCGCAGCTAAAACCGTTATCGCTGCCGAATATTACCAGCGTATTCTCGCGCAACCCCAGTTCTTCCAACCGGTCAATTATTCGCCCGACGTTAGCGTCCATGGCGGTAACGGAGGCAAAGTAGCCCTTCAGCGCCTCTCGATTACCCAACAGCTCCTCGCTCCACGCGGAGGCCCACGGGTGCCTGGGTTCCTGGGGGCAGGATGCGAAGGGACAGTCGTCGTAAGAGTCTACAATGTCCTGGGGGTGTGCGCCAATCCACGGAGCGTGGGGGGCGGTATAGGTGACGTTGAGATAAAACTGGTCGTCGCGGTGAGCGTCGAGGAACCCCAGCGCCTCGTCAGTGATAACGTCGGTGATGTAGCCAGGCTCGTTGATTAACTGTCCGGCGCGCACCATCGGCGCATCATTATAAGGCCCGCCGCCCTGCTGATGCACGTACCAGAAATCGAAACTATGCTGCGGGTGGAGGCTGTCGCCCATATGCCACTTGCCACTAATTCCGCAGGTGTACCCATGCTGGGCCATTATGTCAGTGTAGGCTACATAATCGGCCAGGTACTGTTTCGCATCGGGGCCGACGTTCTCGTGCTTGATCCAGTCGTGGATACCGTGCTGGGAGGGAATCCGACCGGTCAAAAAGGTGGCGCGGCTCGGTGAGCAAACCGGAATCGCCACAAAGAAGCGGCTGAAGCGGGTACCGGTCTGCGCCAATCGGTCTATGTTAGGAGTGCGGATCTCGGGATTGCCGTAGCAGCCCGCGGCCCACCATCCCTGGTCATCAGTCAATATAAAAATGACATTCGGGCGTTGGTTACCGACGTTACTCACTGGTTGCACCTCCCTGGGTTAATGCTCCTGGCGGCTCTTTACTGCTCAGAGTAGGAATCGTACTGAAAGGTATGACTGTTGATTGACATTTCGCCGGCTAATGTCCGGGTTCCTCCCTGATTTGCTGCCGGCCAGGGGTCAGATACGCTTTAGCCGTTCACCAAAATATAGTCGTCCTTGATTTCCACTTTGTCTATGCTGGGTCGCAGGGGAAGCTCGTGGAAGTCCACCAGGGGGTTGAGCTTACTGAGGACCTGGCGCAGCGGGCCGGTCGGCAGGGGGATGTTATTAACCGAGGCCGCCGTGGGTACGAAGTCGACCTGCCGGCGGTTCTTTACCTGCAGCTTGCCGACCATGCGCAGATTATAGCCAAATAGGAGCTGATACTTGCCAGTGACAACAAGTTTGTGGTCCTGAAACTCTACGTGGAGGTTCTGAATGGTGGATTTCTTTTTCGCTAATAACTTGTTCAGATCGCCCTTGTAAACCCGGACGGAGAGCGTGGTATTGCGTCGCGAAGTAGTCTCAACATCACCTTCTTTGTATAGCTCAGCAATGTCAAGAGTGACATCAAAAGCCTTTATATAAACCTTGCGGATATCTATGCCCTTTCTGGTGACTCTATCTGCTGATACGACAATAGCCTGGAAGCGGCCCTGTTGCGTCCAGTAGTCAGAGGCGAATGGCACGACCTTAATCTGCAGGTTCTCCACGTGATATTTACCGTGGATTTTCTGGGAGATACGGTTCCGCACGCCCTCGGTTGTCACGTGCACAGCTACTGCCACAGTGCCGCCGGCCACGACTGTGGCCACGGCCAGCCCGACCAACCATAATGGCCAGTGTCTAGTTGCTCTGCTCATCACATTTCCCGCTTAACCGTCGAAGTCTTGCCCCTATCCCTACTTTATAGACACCATAAATCTTATAAAGGTTCTGCCGGCAAGTACGAACTCACAGCGCTCCGGCCGCGTGCAGCCGCTGCTTCAACTCGGTGGCATCCAGACCTACTACCCGCAGGGCCTTATCACGGCGATGGTATCCAGCCACAATCGAGATATCGGTTGGGGATAACTGCAAAGCGTCACTGAGGAATTTGATGAGTGCTTTGTTAGCCGCCCCCTTGACCGGCTTGGCCGTCAGCCGTACCACTACTGCTGTGCCTCTGACGCCAGCCACCTCATCCCGCGGTGCCCCGGGGATAACTTTCACGTTAAACTTGACACTGCGCTGAGTATCAGTAGCCACAATTCGTAAATTTCCTCATCATAGCAATCCATAGGCGGCCAGCAGTATGAACAATAGAGTATTATGTAGTGAATGGGTTACAATGCTGGGCACTAGGGAGCGGGTATGCTCGTATAGGTAGGCCATAACCAGCCCCAGCCCACCGATTACTACCATTCCCCCCGCGGGAGCGGCCACGTGAACACTAGCAAAGATCGCCGCACTTAACAGGAGCGCGGGGGTCATTCCCGTTATCCGCCGTAAGCCGGCGTAGATAAATCCCCGAAAAATAATCTCCTCCACTAGCGGGGCGATAAGACAAATCAGCACAAAATATACAGCGTAGGCCGCCGGGGTCTGAGGTTGGGAGATTAGCTCCAGGGGCTCCTTCAGTTGTCCGAGCAGTCCGGGCAGCGAACTGACCAGGTCCAGTCCCCGGGCGGCGAACAAGCCGCTCGCTAGCAGGCAGATGAACACTCCATAGCCGACCAGACCCCACCCTATCCGCGTCGGCAGATGGTCAACGCGCAGCCCCAACATCCGCCACGGTCGGCGATAGGAACCAATCCGGTAGTAGATGACCGCCAGAGTAGCGGCGGTGCTTAGCAGATAGACAGCGGCGACGATAATCGCATCAATGATGCCGGCTGAATCGGGGCGGGGGAGATAATGGTGGAGTTTACCGGCGGCTAGGGTTAGGCCTACCATCAGGAACACTAATACGACCACAACCTCTACTATATCAATTAGCTGCCACGGCACATATATGTGTCGGGGCCGTCGGGAGGTTGGCTGGCGAGCGAGGCGAACCACGGCGTGGGCCAGCATGACCAGACCGAGCAGGCCCAGTATTCCATATACTATCAGCAGACCACTGACCATCAGGCCGAAGATGAACTGCTGCCCCTGCCATTGCCGGCGAAGCTGCCGGCTGCGGTCGTGCTCGTCCAGGCGCTGGTACATATCAGCCCGGGTCAGCCCGGCCAGCCAGCGCGGTTGGTCGTCCAGCAGCGAAGCATGCTCCAGCCAGCCGACCTTATCCACCGCCCCCTCCTCGTAAATAGCCGACAGCAGCAGATATAATTGGTGACGGTCTTCGTCGAGTTGGGCAGCTTGCTCCAGGAACTGCCGGCCGTGGTCGGGGTAGCCCAACTTGGAGTAGAAGATGCCCAGGCGATAGGCGGCCGGCGCCGAGGGAGTCGGGCCTAAAGCGCTCCTCTCATACAGGGCGATCGCCATCTGCTGCATTGCTTTGGCTTGAGCTGAATCCCCACTGGCCTCCGCAAAAATGCTCAGGCGATACAGGACGTCAGCGCCCAGAGTTAGATGGGCCGCAGCTCGCCACCCTCGGTCGCGGGCCATCCGCGGGGCGGGCTGAGTATGGGCTAGTAGCAAAGCTACTCCCGCCGCCAGGACTAATATGAACAGCAGGCGGCTAAGATTACGGGGTCGGTTGCTGCTGGGCAACTGAGGCGGGAACACTATTTTTCACATCCTGCCGTCAGATGAGGTTTTTGTGGTGTATCTGGACTTGGGTGAAGCCCTGGCATCTAACCGACTTCATACATCGCGACAATATTTTCCGGTGGCACATCAGGCTGAAACAGATGAGCCGGGGCCAAAATGTAGCCGCCACCCTCCCCCAGTATATCACAGTATCGCCGCACTTCTTGCTGCACTTGCTCGGGGCTGCCGTGGGGCAGAAGCTGTTGCATATCAATGCCGCCATGAAAGGCTCGCGGTGTCTGGTCGGGTTGTTGGCGCGCTACTGCGGCCAGCACGCGTTCCCGGCTATTCATCTTACATCAATACCCAAACGGCCCCAGTAGCATGCGCCTGATAATGCTTTCCGCGACTGATAGCAGCAGTAATAATACCAAGGGTGAGAAGTCAAAGGACG
>JAUWJN010000157.1 GCA_030607655.1 bacterium | reverse complement strand
TCAGGCGGCCAGGCTGGCCCTGGTGATGCTGCAGTGGGCTAGTTCCGAGCCGACCCTGGAAATAGAACAGGCTACCCAACTGCCAGCGGGACGCCTCCAGCTATGTGCCGAGACGGTCGGCTGGCTGTTGCAGATAATTTCACGAATTGGCGAGCGCATGAACTGGCCGGCAACTGACTGTGCCCGCTTGAGCCGCTGGGCTGATCGCCTCGCCGCGGGCTTGCCCGCCGCGGGACTGGAGCTGTACCACGCTGCCCATCGCCTGTTGGATCGCGACCACATTCTGAGTCTACTGGAGGCCGGGGTTGACAACTGGGCAGTCCTACTATCTCTGCCTGCCGAGCAGCGCGGCAAATTGTTGCCCCATATTGATCTGGATCAGTTGCCTTCTATCCAGAGCCCGGCGCCTCGTCCGCCTACGCTCGTGTCTTATCAGTCCGTAACTATGCCCCATCAACCCATCTCGCCCTCCCAGCCCCAATACTCTGAGCCCATTCTCCGCATGGATAAGGGCCGGCCGGATCAGGTTATATTCCGGGGTAGCGAGATTTACCTGCGACCGGCTGAGTACAAGCTACTACGCGCCCTGGCTTCTCAGCCCCGCCGCTGTGTCAGTTATCATACTCTCTACAACGAGATTTGGGGACCTGATGAAATAGTAGAATCCGCCCAGGTCCACTGGCACCGCCATAAGCTGGTGAAGAAGCTGCGAGCGGCCAATGGGGGTAGCAACGGTACGGTCAGTCCCATCAAGACCATCCCCCGGCGCGGCTACATCTTGGACCTGGACCCCCGGCAGGTAGAAGTCAAGTAGCTGGACCAGGTGCACAGAAATGGCGTTCCTCGCCAGTGCCGTGGTAGGGGCAACCTCCCCTTGGTGCATTTTTCCGAAGTGCCAAATTTCGCGGGATGGACAAAAAAAGGGCCTCACAGTCAGCCACCTTCCCGTGTCAGCTATGAGGCCCGGGGGAGAGTTGTTACACCCCCCACACATTGGCGGTATGCTAACACAAATGTACGAATGAGTCAAGAGATACTGGCCCTACCAGTGTAAACAAATTGTAACCGACAGGCTGAGATAATGGCCTGCAATTGGCAACCTCACTTGGTTAGTCTTCTCGCCCCCGTGCCTCTATCTTCCGCGATGCTGGATACTTTCTCATATTACCTTCAGTGTGAATCAAAATTTCTTGAGAAAAAGTTGCTCACAGGAAGGTAAATGCTCAAGGAAGTAGAAAATATAACTCAAGAAATCGTGCTTGGCTGTAGGTAGACAAGACCGATTTCTGTGCGCCCCGCAGTCAGCCACCTTCCAACAGTGTCACTGCGGGGAGGCAGGGGGAGAGGGAGTTACGCCCTCCACACACCACTGTTATTGCTGCCGTCGTAACGTCCTCTCTCCATTCATTCGGCTGGTGCGTATCGCCAGGGGGTGAGGCGCTTCGTTGATGAAGCGAGAGCGGTTACGACGCTGCCCTGAGCAGTTCCCCGCCGGACTAACCTGGTTAGTCGGGCTAGTTGTTCTTACCCCGCCCCATCTACCTGCGACCACGGGGACCACCGGTCCTCAAGTTCACCCCATCTTAGGCATATCTACGCCGTCCAAGCCTAATACAATAGGCTGCCCACGAAAATACCATACCTCGCCAAAGACTCGCCAATCGCCTGGCGACTACGCTGACACTGTCACTCCAGCCTACGAGGAAGGTGAGTCAGATGACAGTGTCCCACGAATACCCCAGCCCCACAGCAGTATCTCAGCAGAGGGAACTGGCAGAACTATCACGAGAGGAGCGCGAGGAACTAGCGGATGGGCTCTTACGCGAAAGCGTAGAGCGGATGGGCCGCGGCGAGTACCCCTTCTACACTGCGGCCTGGATCCGGCACCTGTCCCAGGCGGACGGCAATTTGCCGCTAGCCGGGATTAACCAGCCCCAGCCTCCCCTCGCCAGCCTGACGAGAGCTTGTCTACGGTTGCTGGCGCAGACCCCTATGCGCCGGGAAAACAGGCAGGCACTGCGGCTCAGGATGAAGGGCCTGACCTTCAAAGAAATTGGCGAGCAGTTAGGCGTCAACCTTAGTCAGGCCCGCCGGTGGGTAACAAGGGCTATCGGCCTGCTGGCCGCCGCCGCGGTTGACCCGGATGAGCTGCTCACTCAAGATGAAGCCATCCGCGCCGCCTACTATGAGGACAGTCGCCGCTACGCCTATCATAGTGAGCGCCACTGTAAGGTCGGCCAGGAGGCCTGCCTCCGTACCGGCTTCTGCACCCGGAGGTGGTACCTTATGCATGACCTTGACTAACGGCTGACCGCGGCAGGAAAAGCCGACGCGGTGTAGAAATTAGCCGTAGCATCGCCGCTCCAGCGGAGGTGGTTGCTGTCTGGCGCCCGGGCGATAAGCTGCGGGGCGGACAGCTTCTCCCCCGCCCGTAGGCATATTGTCCTGCGCGGCACTGGTGGCGGCAAATCGCTCCGAGGAGGCTGACGATGAGTGCAGGTGTGATCATACTCCTGGCGGCAATTGCGCTATCAATAGTAGTGGTAAGGATTGGAGCCGTGGCGCTGGAGCTAACCGGTTTGGAGCGCACGGTGGCCCGGTTTCAGGCCCTGTCGGCCTTTAGCGGCACCGGATTTACCACTCGCGAAGCGGAAGAAGTCGTCGGGCACCCCCAGCGGCGCCGCATTGTGTCCATTTTGATCCTGCTGGGCAATGCGGGTCTCATCACCGTCATTGCCAGCCTGGTGCGGACCTTCACCATGAGTGAAGATGCCCTGGTAGTGGTGCTCCAGATTGTCGCCGTGGGCCTGGTTTTGTATCTAATATATCAAGTAATAATCTGGCCCCGACTGGCTGATCGCATTGACCGAGCCATCAAGCGCCAGCTCGAACAACGTGCCCACTTGACTCCCGCCCAGATCCAGGAGCTGCTCCAGCAGACAGAGGGCTGGAGCATCGTGCGAGTGCAGGTGCCGGAGGGGTGTCAGTTCGCCGGCAAAACCCTCGCCGAAACCCGGCCCCGTGACCAGGGGGTCTTGATATTGGCCATCGAGCGAGACGATAAGCTTATCCCCTCTCCTAAGGGGACTGACTCCGTGCAGATGGGCGACTGGCTGGTGGTTTACGGGCAGCTTGACCAGTTGCCCCAGATAATTCGCCCGCCGTCCCCTGCGCCGGCCTAGGTCAATGTCTAGGGCGCAATTGTGAGGACCAGGTACTGGGTGTCTTCAGAGGGCTGGGGCCAGGGGTCGAAGTCGCGGCGGTTGGTGGCCCAGAACAGAGTCTTGAGGAACTTACTGCTGGGAGTAAAGGCAATGCGTAGCTCAGGCGGCAGATCAGGATTTATTATGACTGGCTCGCCGTCATCAGATAAGGCGGTAAAGCCCGCATAGGTCCCCTCATCCTCGCGTGAGGCCCGGCATATCAGGTTAATCTGATCCAGGGGTACCCACCGGCCATTTAACAGGCCGCGGCTTACCCGCAGATGGGTGTCGGTGAGCAGATACCGCAGCGGGAGGCGCCAGCCCAGGAAATACAGTCCTCCACCCGTGGCTACCATGGCCCACACCCCCGCCTCGCCGACGCGCCCCGGCCGCCGGCGCGCGCAGGGTAATATCCCCATTAGCAGCGGGATTCCAAAGGCAGCAATCGCCCCCCAGACCAGCCGCCGGGGACTGCTAGGCCTTTCCTCAATTATGATACGGTGCTCCAGCAGCATCTACATAAACCTCCTGGCCAAGTGGCCGCCGTGAAGGTATGGCTCTATCTGACGCGAATAGTCGTTATGTATCTCAGCGGCGCCAGCCTATGTAATGATATACCGGCTCGCCGATGTCCGTAGAGTTATGACTACCGCAACTTTCTCATCCCGGGAGGAAGACCTATGAAGTTCTGCATCTGCAATGAGATATTTCAGGACTGGTCATTGCCCGATCAGTTTGAAGCAGCGGCTGAAATAGGTTTCGACGCCATCGAGATTGCGCCCTTCACTATTGCCAGCTCGGTGCGTGAGATCACCCTCGCGCCCCGCGCCCAGATAGGCCAGCTTTCGGCAGAATTTGGCGTGGAGGTAGCTGGCATCCACTGGCTGCTGGCCGGCACCGAGGGTTATCATGTCACCCACCCTGATGCTCAAGTTCGCCGGCGAACCATCGAGTACCTCCAGGATCTGGTCACGTTCGGGTTCGAGATCGGGGGGACGCTGGAGGTCGTCGGCTCGCCGGAGCAGCGCTCGGTGCAGCCGCCTGTAACCTATGACCAGGCCTGGGAGTGGTTCAAGGAGGCGATGATTGCTTCGGCCCAGGTGCCTGGCGCCGGGAACTTTAACATCTGTATCGAGCCGTTGGCGCCGGCTACCAATAATAATTTCATCGTCCGCGCCGAAGAAGCTCGCCAGATGGTCCAGGAAATAAACCTGCCCAACGTGAAAGTGATACTGGACTGCTACAGCGGCACCCAGGTAGAAGCAGACTTCCCCGCCGAGATTCGCAAAACCAGTTCCTTACTAGGTCATTTCCACTGCAATGACAATAACAAGCGCGCCCCGGGCTGGGGGGAGACCGATTTTGTGCCCATAATGCGGGCCTTGTTAGATATTGGCTACGAGGGCTACTGCTCCATTGAGGTATTCGACTTTGAGCCGGAGCCCATCGAACACGCCTCGCGGGGCCTGGAGACACTGAAACAAGCGCTGGAGGTAGCAGCCGAGATCTAGGGCGAGTAGAATCGTAATATGATTGGTTGCATCTATCATCCGCTATTCTTAGAACATGGCCAGCCCTGGCATCCCGAGAATGCCCAGCGGCTGGAGGTTATCGTTGAGCGTTTGCAGAACCGTGGCCTGTGGGGAGAGTTACAGCACCTGGATTTCAGCCCGGCCACTGCTGAGCAGGTTGCTTGGGTTCATCAGCCGCACTATATTGACCACCTCCGGCAGCTTTGCGAGGCTGGTGGCGGGGATTTGGATCCCGACACGTATGCTACCGAGCAGACCTATCAGGCAGCGATGCTGGCCGCCGGTGGGTGTATAAGGGCCACTGAAGCCTTGCTGAACGGCGAAATAGAGGCTGTTCTTTGCCTGGTGCGGCCTCCGGGCCATCACGCTAATGCCGACCAGGGCCGCGGCTTTTGCTTCTTCAATAATGTAGCCATTGCTGCCGAGGCGGCTCTGCGATCGGGGGCTGCGCGGGTGGCCATTGTAGACTTTGACGCCCATCATGGCAATGGCACCCAGGAGATCTTCTACCATCGCGGCGAAGTGTTGTATATCTCCCTGCACCAGTCGCCCTTCTATCCAGGGACCGGCACGGTGGACGAGGTAGGCATTGATGACGGCGCCGGCGCTACTATCAATATTCCCGTGCCTGCTGACACCCGCGATGAGCATTACCTGCGGGCTTGGGAAGAGCTGATACTCCCAGCCCTGGACAATTTTGGGCCTGATATAATCTTGATATCAGCGGGCTACGATGCTCACTGGCAAGACTCGCTGACTGGCCTATCACTGACGGCGGCAGGCTTCTATCAGATGACGGCGCTCGCGGCACAATCTGCCCAGCAGCTTTGCCCAGGCCGCCTGGGGCTGATTCTGGAGGGCGGCTATCATTTGGCAGCACTGGCGCTGTCCGTGGAAAATACAATTCTGGCCCTGGTTGGCGAGCCTATCAGGGAACAGGATGAATCTCCCCCACCCCTTCACCCGACCCAAGCGGAGCGTATCAATCAATATCTGGACTATGCCCTCACCACCCACCGGACCCGACTGAACTTGGCCTAGTGCTGGCACTGGCATCCAGTTAGGCTTTGTCTTTACCCCTTGCGGACCCGCACATAATCAATGCTGGCGTAGGTGTCAAGGGTCGAAAAGCCAATATGCACGGGTCGGTCGGCTAACTCCCGCAACAACGCCGGGCTGGGCTTGGCTTCTCCGACCACGCGCCCGTCTATGGTCAGCCGGTTTCGCTCACCATCCACCTCCACCACCCAATCGTGCCAGCCCGCATCACAGGCATAATTAGCGCCGATATTGACCGGTATACTGAAAAAGCCCTTGAGGTGTTCCTGATAATACGTGTGCTCGGCGTCGTGAAGCCAGAAACGAGCAAAGGTGTGCTCATCAGCATAGCGCATAACCACTGCCACCCGGTGTATCGGGCCGGCATAGCATTGGATACGGGATTCCACCACGTACTGCTCCCCGACGCCCGGCACCTCTGCCACCAGGGGCATTCGCTCTGTGCCGTTATCGGCGGTTTTCAGGGTGCCATCCTCAACCATGCCATAGGGGGATTCCTTCCACTTGGCAAGCGGCGGCTGCTCCAGCCGCTGGGCGAGCTGTTCAAATGTGCCATCAAAGGTGGCCACTCCCAGCGGCGTCTGCGCCCCCTGGTAGATCAGGAATACTCTCCCTTCAGCCTCGCATAATGTGGCATCCGTCAAGTGCCCATAGTATCCGGCCGTGGTGCCCCCTTCTTCTTCGGGAACCCCACGTTCCCACGGCTGGCTGTAATTGATTTGCGGGTCGTTGTAGATTTGGTGCCAGTG
>JAUWJN010000139.1 GCA_030607655.1 bacterium | reverse complement strand
ATTGATGAGGGCCTAGAGATACTCACGGGTAAAGCAGCCGGTGAGCCGGATGCAGAAGGCAACTATACCGAGGGCACAGTGCATCGGGCGGTTAACCACCGCTTGCGACGGTTCGCCGAGGCTGGCAAGGAGTACGGCGCAGGCCCCACCCCCCGCGCCGAGGAGGAAGCCGGCGAGGAGTGAGCGGCTATGGCCCAGCAACGAGTGGGGACCTCGGGCTGGTCTTACCAGCACTGGCGAGGAGTCTTCTATCCCCAGGACCTGCGTCGGGGCCAGGAGCTAGAGCACTACACCACGGTCTTTGACACCGTGGAACTTAACTCCAGCTTTTACCATATACCTCAGCCGCAGACAGCGGCCGGATGGTACGAGCGCACTCCCCAGGATTTTCTATTTGCAGTCAAGGGCAGTCGGTTCATCTCTCATCGCCGCAAGCTAGCCGACTGCCAGGAGCCTGTGCAGCGGCTTATGGCAGCTCTCCAGCCCATGCAGGAAAAGGTCGGGCTGATACTCTGGCAGTTGCCACCTGGCCTTCACTGCGACGTCTCGCGGTTAGATGATTTTCTACAATTGCGCCCGGCTGAGCAGCGCTGGACCTGGGAGTTTCGGCACGAGAGTTGGTTTTGCGATGAGGTCTATGCCCTGCTCCAGGAGCATAACTGTGCCCTGGTCTGGGCCGATACACCCAAGTATCCTCTGGAAACTGTGGTTACGACCGACTTTCTGTATGCCCGCCTCCACGGCCATAAACAATTGTATGCATCCAACTATAGCGACGAGCAACTCCGCTGGTGGGCTAACCAACTGATGGAAGCGGCGGGCGAGGACCGCGACATCTTCGTCTATTTTGATAACGACGCCGAAGGCTATGCGCCTCATAATGCCCTCGCTTTACGCCAAATCCTGGCCGCTATCTCAGGTGCCAGTAATAGCTAATCAATGAACGATAAGTGGCCGCAACAACAATTGCCCAGCGATTTGCTGGTTCCTGTGGATTGGGAGCAACTGCTAGACCAGGCGCGGCAGATGCAGGGGCGTGTGATAGTAATTGGCGATACTGATGCCGGCAAATCCACCCTGTGCTGGTGGCTAGCCCAACAACTGGCCCAGCAAGCCCGTGTGGCCGTGGTGGACGCTGATTTGGGCCAGTCGCAAGTCGGTCCACCGGCCTCAGTAGGTTGGCGGTTTGCTGACGCAACTGAGGGGGAATTCTATTTTGTAGGTGATGTAACGCCCGCGCGGCGCCCGGCCACATGCCTGGCGGGCACGGTACGGTTAGTTGAGCGCGTCGAGGCCGCCGGGGCCGATATTGTTATCGTTGATACCAGCGGGTATGTGCATGGGCCAGGGGCCATATCCTTAAAGACAGCCAAATTGCAGTTGTTGGCGCCCGCCTTGGCAATAATAGTTGGCGAGCCGGGCCGCCTGGCTCATCTGACCTCACCGTTTGCCCGGGATAGCCGCATCAACATCGTGGAGGTATTACCAGCCGGGGCGGGTAATGAGAAAACTGTGGACTATCGCCAGCGGTGGCGCCGGCAGCATTTTGCCCGGTGGCTGGCCGGCAGCAGCGTCGAGTGGATTTCACTGGCTGGCAAGGCAGTAATCAATTCGCCTTCGTCTACCCAATTCCAAGCCAACGGCGGCCCAGAGGCGTGGCGCGGCCTACTGGTCGGCCTGCTAACCGAAGACAATTTGGGGCTTTGCCTGGGTCTGCTGCGGGCTATTGATTACGAGAACAGCCGCCTGCTGCTTGCGGCACCCGAGGAGGCTCAACAGGCGGCGGCAGTACATCTGGGCTGTCTGCGTTTGGAGCTGGATGGCACACCGATACCCGGCCGACCCAAGTATGTATGAGAAGGGATAGTGGAACAGTGGCTCATAGCAGGTAGTGGTTGTTCGGAGGGGCCGTGTCGAGCATGGCGAGGCCGGCCCACTCATCATATTGCCAAGTACGGGCCGGGTTCACTGCGTTCAACCGGCCCCTCCAAACAGCAGTGGCGACAATAATGTCGCTCCTACTAAACAGCAGTTGAGAGGAGATTTGCATGGCCAAGCAATTAGTCAGTGAGCTGGTAGCCAATGAGTCGGTGGCGGCTCCTTTTGTGGTAAAAGAGAAGAGCTTGCTGCCCTTTCGCAACAAGCCCGGCCAGTATCTGGCCTTAGTCTTGGGCGACCGCAGCGGCGAGATACCGGGCCGAGTCTGGGACAATGCTGAAGAGATTGCCAGCCGCTTCAAAATTGGAGATGTAGTGAACGTGCGGGGGCAGGTGGAGGAATACCAGGGGCAGGCCCAGATAATCATCCAGCGGATTCAGCCTTGTGAGCCTTCCGAGTATGATACGGCCGATTTTGTCAAGACCAGCACCCACGCCCCTGCGGAAATGCTCCAGCAGTTACGCGACAATATTGAGGCAATTGAAGAACCTAATCTCAAAGCGCTCGTTGAGGCCATATTCGATGATAAAGAGATTCTGGCGCGATTTGTGCAGGCGCCGGGGGCCAAGGCGATACATCACGCCTACGTAGGAGGACTGCTGGAACATACTCTCAACGTCACCGAGATAGTCAAGCTTGCCGCCCAGTTGCACCCGGAACTGAACCGCGACTTATTGCTAGCGGCGGCTTTGCTTCACGACCTGGGCAAAATCTACGAGTTAGCGGGCGAGATGGTTATTGAGTATACCAATCTGGGCAACTTCGTAGGCCATGTAGTTCTCACTGACCGAATTGTAAATCGCCAGCTTGCTCAGCTTCCTGATTTTCCGCCGGAGCTGGCTAATCTGCTGAGCCATATACTGCTGAGCCATCACGGGGAACGGGAGTGGGGAGCGCCGATAGTGCCGGCTATTCCCGAGGCCGCTGCTTTGCATTATGCTGACAATCTAGATGCCCGCGTGCAGAGCTATGAAGCTTTCCGCGCAGAGCGTAGCGGGGCCGAGCGGCAGTGGAACTTCCACCGGATATTAGACCGCAACATCTTCCTGGGCCCGACCAGTATAGACTCATCCGATAAATGAACCTTCCCGCCTGGGACACGTCTACAATGGTAACCAATGGCGAAGTTAGCCTCCAAGCGATTAAACGCCTGGTCGAGCAGGCTCAACAGGGAGATGCCGAGGCCTTCACGGCGCTTGCTGAGAAGTACAAAAATGGTGTCTATAACTATATAGTGCGGATGGTGCACGACCGTACGGAGGCTGAGGACATAGCTCAAGAGACCTTTGTCAGAGCCTACCAGGCGTTGCCGGAATTCCGGGGAGCGGCCAGCTTTCAGACCTGGCTGTACCGGATAGCCAGCAACCTCGCCATTGATGCTGCTCGACGGCGCAGTAGGCGGACTAGCATTTCGCTGGATGAGCCGGTGACCACTGACGAGGGCGAAGTCTCGCGCCAGTTGGCTGATGAGCGGCCCGGGCCGTTTGAGGAACTGCAAAGTGCGCAAACGCAGCAAGCCGTCAGGGAGGCTATTGCCGAACTATCGCCGAAATTACGTTCAGTTATTGCTTTATACGATCTGCAGGGATTGAGTTATCAGGAAATTGGTGATATTCTAGGCTGTCCGCTGGGCACGGTCAAAAGTAGACTGTTCAACGCCCGCAATCAACTGCAGGATAAATTGGCGGAGAGATTAGCGCTAGAGGAGTTTGCGCTTCCCTGAGTAACTATCGGATAAGAAGTCCGCAGCAAGGGAGTCTGGGTAATATGCGCTGCAGTAGATTCCGTAAACTAACAGTAGTTGTGAGCCGCAGTGAGCGAACTATTCGGTTGCAGCAGCAACTGGATGACCACGAGCAAAGTTGCCCGGCGTGCCGGGAGTTTGCCCAGCGCATGCAGGTAGTCGAACTGCTGCTGCACGACCTTCCCGCGGAGGAGGTACCCGCCAGCTTTGCCGACCAGTTGCGCCAGCGATTGGGCCAGGTCAGTCGTCGGCAACGCAGGCCGTGGTACCAGCGGTTGTGGGGAGAACTGAAGCCACCGGCGCCCATAATTCAGCCTGCTATGGGATTGGCGGCAGCAGCGATAGTGGTTCTGGTATCCGCCGGCGGGGTATTCTTCCATCTTTCTCAGCCGGCCTCCTCGACCATACCTGCCATTACAGCGACTATAGCCGAGCTGCCTAGCGACTCCGGGGCTCCCATCTGGGACGAAGTCGTGCACCGGCACCGCCAATATGTACTCAATCGGCCGCTGGCCGATGATCCGGGAATGCAGCTAATATCATACCCATTATCGGCAGAGTAGTTGCGCTGACTTAATAATATGCAGCAGTAGATAATCTATGGTCATCAAATCCCCCCGTACAAATAATCTGTTCCGTCCTGGTGCCCGACGCAGTGGCCCTCAGCGAACGGCGGATATATTAGCTCTCAATGTCGGGCTGTGGCTAGCAGTGTTGTATCTGTCCATCTCACCAGGCTATGTTAGCCCGGGCGGCAAGGAGTGGGCGTGGCGGGTGGTAGAACGCAGCATTCAGGCTGAGGGCACAGTGGCTTATGAGGGTCTCCGCGAGATTGTTATGTTTCGTAATGGCCAGAAGGTGGCCGGTTATCAGCAGAAAGTCCAGCACGCTCCCGACAACCGCGAGCGGATCGTTGTCCTGCACCCGCCCGAGCAGCGCGGGCGGCTGGAGGTAAGTGACGGTCATAGCCGCTGGATGTATTATCCCGCCACTAAGCGGGTAGTAGTAAGTAGTGTCCCTCCGCTGCGCAAGCTGCATCAGACCCGATTAGGCTCACTGCGTGGTTGCAAGCGTCAACTGCAGGCCGAGTACCTGGGTGACGAAACAGTGGCCGGACGAGTGGCGTATATCCTGCGGATCACTGATGGCCAGCGCCAGCCTCTACGCCAGTTGTGGATAGACCAGCATACCTTTGTGCAGCTCAAAGTGCAGCGATTCACCCCCAACGGCCAGATCATTTATTCGGCCTATTTCACTACCATAAACTACAACCCTACTTTTGCCTCAGACCTGTTCACTTTCCAACCCCCAGCCGACTGCCACCTGGCCAGAGTGCCTCCTCCCTTGCAGCGAATGTCCCTGGCGGCGGCTGAAAGGCAGGCCGGCTTCCGTGCCATTTTGCCTCGCTATATCCCCAAGGGCTATCAGTTGGAGCGTGATTCGGTAGCGGTAACCCGGCACCAGGGCCACTTTATGCTGTGGTTGCCCTTCTCTAATGGGCTGGACACCTTCTCGATGTTCCAAGGCCCGCGCCGCTTGCAACCGCCACCGAAGGTCGCCGGCGCCAGCCAATGGTGGCTGGCGGACAAGTATTGCTTTGCGCTTGTCGGCCCGCTACCCCCCGAGGAGATACAGAAGATTAAGGCCTCAATGCATCGGTAAGCACCCGGCACGGCAAGTATTTGGGGAACATGGCAGTAGCTAGAGGGAATCATTGGCTAGTAGAGAAATATAATGGCGGCTAGATCTGGACAGGGCTAAAGTTTTCGGGTATAATGCCGATAACAATTTATTGAGTGACTGGTCTAACGTACTTGTAACTCAGGAGTATTCCTAATGAGAATTGATCCGGACAAACTCTCGCGGGTCGGACGTAAGGCCACTGAACCGGCTCAGGCCTCCGCGGTTAAGCCCACCGAAGTGGAGGCGGCCACCAGCCCCTCGGCTGCCGCTCAGGCTGACCAGGTAGTTCTCAGTCAACAGGCGGCTGAAATCCAGATGGCCAAAGAGGCAGTCGCGGCTATGCCGGAGGTGCGTCAGGAGAAAGTTGCCGCAATTAAGAAGCGTATCGAAGAGGGAACTTACCAGATAGACCCCGAAGCCATCGCCGACAAGATCATCTCCGGCACTGCGTAGACCACGGCTTACTCCCTATTCCTGCTCGATTCTCAGCCCTTCTCTATCAATAGTATAGGGCATATGCTGGGCGCCGCAGGCTTCAAGGGCCGTGATGACATCTTGCTGGGTGCCCGGCGCGCAGAACATAGTCATGAAGCCCCCGCCGCCCGCCCCCGAGATGCGGCAGGCCTGGCCGCCGGATTCCAGTCCGGCTGCCATCAGGGCATCAATCTGCGGGGTAGTGACACCTTCAGCGAGGCGCTTACGATTGTCCCATTCCTCGTTCAGCAACTCAGCAAAGCGGTCAAGGTCGGCGTCTAAGAAAGCCTGACGCATCTGCAGAGCCGTTTGCTTGATGGCCTTCATATTCTGTACCGTGGTGCCCTGGTCATCAATGTACATCTTCAGCATACTCCAGTTAGTAGTGCCCGAGTGGCGGTTCACGCCACTAAAGAACAACAGTAGACGTTGCTCCAGCTCGTCCAGCATTGCCTCATTCCCCGACAGGCTCTCAACCCGGTCGCCGCCCACATCAAACCAGATGGCATTCAGGCCACCGAAGAGGGCCGGGTAGTAGTCCTGTTTGCCCGTGGGGATGCGCAGATGCTGAGCCTCAAGATTGGCGGCATAACCGGCCAGGTCCATATCCGAGATATCAGAGCCGTTCAGATGTCGCAGTGCCCCACTGAGGCCGATCAGCAGCGACGAGGAGGCTCCTAGCCCGGAGCCCTTGGGGGCATCATTCTGGGTGTAGACATTAAGTCCGACCCGGGGCTTGTAGAACTTAAGAATTCTGGCTATCAGGTCCAACTCGTCGTAGAGGGGCAACGCATCGACCGTCGGCGCCTCTAGTGTTGCCCCCGTATCCTCGGATACGATATGAATGCGCGCGTCGTCACGGGTTTCCAGACGCACATAGCTCTGGACCGATATAGCCAAGTTAACGGTAATGCCACCCTCCTCAAACAGGTACAGTGGGTAGATGTCGAGGGTCCCGCCTGCCAGGTCAATGCGCGAGGGGGCCTTGGCTTGGATAATCAT